>JBLNGJ010000645.1:0-3586 GCA_050264675.1 Micromonosporaceae bacterium | reverse complement strand
GCCGGCCCGCGCCGGTGGGCGGTGTGCCGGGGCCAGAAGTGGCCGCGCCGGGTGTTGCGGCACCGGGTGTTATGGCCCCGGGTGTCGTGGCACCAGGTGTCGTGGCACCAGGTGTCGTGACATCGCCGGGCGTGACATCGCCGGGCGTCATGTCGCTCGGTGTGACCCCACCCGGCGGGACAACGCCCGGCGTGACCGTGCCGGGTGCGACGCCACCGGCTGGTGTCGCGCCGCTCGCGGATGGCGTCGGCGGTGGCGTGACCGCTGGCGGGCCGGCCGGCGTACCCGGCGCCTCAGCGGGCAAGGGTGACGCCGCCGCCGGCTGGACGCCTGGCGGCAACCCGAGGCCACCGGGCCCGAACCCTCTCGCTTGGGCCATGGCGGCAGCCCACATGGCGGCCAGCACGGCCGGCGAGATCATGCCCCAGGCCGCCCATCCCGAGCCCGGCGGTGCACCCATCGGCACGCCCGGCGTCAGGTAACCGGGCATGACCGGGTAGCCGGAAACCGCCGGGCCGCCCGGGTAGCCGGCGAAGCCCGGAGGCATGAGTCCGGTCACTGCTCCGACCGCGATCGTGGCGTCGGGCAGCCCGGCACCGCTACGCCCGGGGTCGCCCAGGGCCAGCGGCCGGCAACTGCCACGGATGATCTCGAAGAGCCGGTCCACCCGGGCCGCGTTGCGCAGCATGAACCGGTCCCGGAAGTCGGCATGGTGGGCGAGCACGAGCGCGGCGAGGCCGGCGACGTGCGGACCGGCGAACGACGTTCCGTCGAAGGCGGCGTAGTTGTGCGGCGGCACCGACGAGACCACGGCCACGCCTGGGCCGCACACGTCTACCTCGGGCCCGTGGCAGGTGAACTTGGCCGAGAAGTAGCCCTCGGCGGTCGGCGTGCCGGCGACCTGCGTGGCGTGGTAGCTCTCCGGCGGGTATTCGCCGATCTTGCCAATCGCCGCGACGGCGAGCACCGAAGGCATCGACGCCGGAAAGGCCACCGGACCGCTGGAGTTGCCGGCGGCCACAACGCACGCGACCCCGGCCTGGCGGGCCTGTTCGATCTTCGCGCCGACCAGTTCGGACGGCGTGGGGCTGCCCAGGCTCAGGTTGACCACGTCGATGCTGTGCTCGATGCAGTAGTCCAGCGCCTCAATCAGATCGCTGAACCGGCCACCCGGGAAGATCTTGCACGAGTGCAGCTCGGCCTCGGGCACCAGACCGACGATGCCGGCGCCGTCGTCAACACCGCCGATGATGCCGGCGCAGTGCGAGCCGTGCCCCACCGTGTCCACTCGCCATCCGGTGTCGTTCTGGCCGGGTATGTCGCGGCCGGCGACGACCCGACCGAGAAGGTCGGGGTGCTCCACGGCCGCGCCGGAGTCGACGATCGCCACCTTCACCCCATGCCCACGCAGGGTGGGCGGGAGCGCGTCGAAGCGCATGGCCCGCCGCCCCCAGCCGTCGAGCTGGCGTTCGGGGAAGCCCGGGAACGTGTCGGTCAGGCGTGGACAAGTAAGCAGATTCGGTACGTCGGGCGAGAGGTCCGGCTGGGCGAACCAGATGCTCCAGTGGTCGTTGGAAGGCTTGACGTAGATGCCCCGGATGTTGGTCAGCGCTCCCTCGGAGATGTCCAGCGTGGCGATGCCGTCCGGGCCAGAAGTGGCGTGCGCCGGGAATGTGTTGCTCATCACGTAGACATCGGCCCCGGGCAACGGCGCCCCGTCGCTGCCGCGTACCAGAAACGTCAGGCCGACCTGTTCGCCGAGCGGCACCAGCCCCGGATTGGGAATGTCGATGCCGGCCGGATCGCAATAGACCAGCGGCAGGTCGGGTTCGACGTGCACCATCGACGCCGCGGCAAACATCGACGCCCGGTCCGGATCCATCTCGACCACGGCCACCTCGGGGAAGCCGAGACCGCCGCGGTTGCCGAACGACTCCAACTGCGAGTTCGACGTCCGGATTACCTTGTGGACAGTGACGGACGGATCCGCATCGAGCTGGGCGATGAACTGCTGGGAGTCGAGTCCGCCGCCGAAGACGTTGGCACCGAACATGCCGATGGGCCCGCCGGCGCGCCCGAACAGCCCGCCAATCGGTGCCTCAAACGGCTGCAGGCCACCCGCCGGCGCGGGTAGCGGTGCGACCAGATAACGCTCCCGGCGCGGTCCGACCGGACGCGGCTGACCTCCTGCGCCCGGCGGCCCGGGCTGGCCGCCCACGGTCGGCACGTCCGGCGTGGCCGCGCTCGGCGTGATTTCCTCACCACGCGACGGGCTGCCGCCGGTCGCGGACGACTCGTTGGCGCGCCGGTTCTCCTTCGGCGGCCGGCCCGAGCCCGCGTTCTTCTCGTGCGTCATTGAGCATCACCCTCCACAGTGGATGTAGCGCCCGGGTCGAGGTCGGGCGCGACCGGCGGCAACGAATCGAGCGGCTGATCGGGTTCGATGACCACCCGGGGTCCGAGCTCGGACCGCAGCTGGGTCACCGCTTCGGGCGTCGCTTCAACGACGATGGCGCCGACACCGGAGGAGGTGTTGAGGACGCGATCGACCCGCATCCCCTCCCGCTCCGGCAGCTGGTCGATCAGGTCGGCGAGGAGCCCCCGGTCCGATGAGCCGATGAGGTACCGCTCCCGGCCGGGCCCGGTGGGCCCGGCCGGTGCGGATTGGGCACTGGTCATAGCGGCGGCAACAGCGGCAGCACACCGCGCAGCTGCTGCGCCACCTGCATGACCGCTATCGTCTGGGCCAGGCACGCTTCATAGTGCTCGGCCTCGTAGAGCTGCACCGCCGTGAGCAACGGCGGCACCAGGTGGCCGAGCTGAGGCGCCGACTGGATCGCCTGCTCGAGCCAGCGGTAACACCGATGCAACGCCGCGGCCGCCTGCAGGCGCCGCGCCTCGAACAGCGCCTGCGCCGCGTTGGCCGGTATGACATACGGCGGTACGTTCGACGGCGCAGTCATCGTCGGCCCCGCCGCCATCGGCGTGAACCCACCGGCGAGCTGACCGTTGATCGGATAGCTGCCGGTGGTCACGCCCGGGCCGTAAGGCGTCATCGACACCCCTCAGAACCCTTGGCCGGGAACCTGCTGGCCATACTGACCCGGCTGTCCGAACTGGCCCTGCTGGCCATACTGACCCGGCTGCCCGAACTGGCCCTGCTGGCCGAACTGACCCTGCTGACCGAACTGACCCGGCTGCCCGAACTGACCCTGCTGCCCGAACTGACCCTGCTGCCCGTAGGGAACCTCGGCGCCGAATGGAAGCAGGCCGCCGAGCACGCTGCCCGCGGTCCGACCGATGGTGCTTCCGACGTCGCGGTTGCCGAAGAGCCCGCCGATAGCGCCCCCGCCGAGGCCGCCGAGCACGTTGCCCAGCGCCCCGCCGAAGAAGCCGTACGGTGCGAGCTGCGGCGGCACCTGTTGCCCGTAGCCCTGCTGACCCACGCCCTGCTGGCCGTAGCCCTGCTGGCCGTAGCCCTGCTGACCCACGCCCTGCTGACCCACGCCCTGCTGGCCGTAGCCCTGCTGGCCCACGCCCTGCTGGCCGTAGCCCTGCTGACCCACGCCCTGCTGGCCGTAGCCCT
>JBLNGJ010000644.1:0-6301 GCA_050264675.1 Micromonosporaceae bacterium | reverse complement strand
GGTCGGTGCCGGTCACCCTGGAGGTGCCCGAAGCCACCGCGACGGCGACCGGGTCGACCCGTCCCCGGGTGCTGCTGCTCACCGATCCGGAGGGCGCGCCGGTGGCCGCCCTCGAGGTCGTGGACGTGTGGCCGACCCGCCCCGGGTGGTGCGGCGTCGGTGGACCGGTGCGGCGCGTCGGCGATGGTGCGCACGGCCCGTTCCAGCAACTGCGCCGCACTCCGGCCGAGGTGCGCGAGCTGCTGCCGCCCGGCCGGGTGCTGGGCGTGGTCGCCGACCGTCCGCTGCACCGGCCCCAACTCGCCCAGATCGCGTACGCGGCCCGCACGATCGCCGGTCATGTGCTGATCCTGCTGCCCGTCTCCGGCCTGGGCCCGGACGGGCTCGCCCCCGAGGTGCTGGTGCGCACGGTGCTCGCCGCCCGTGATCGGATGCCGCCGGCGACCGTGGTCGCGGTGCCGCTGGCCCGACACGGCAATGAGATCGCCGACGCCGTGCTGCGGGCCCGGGTGGCCGGAGCGTACGGAGCGACCCACCTGCTCGCCGCCGGCCACGGCCTCTCCGGCGGCGGCCCCCGCGCGTTGCTGCCGCGCGAGCTCGCCTACGACGGGCGGGACGGGCAGTGGCGCGGCGCCGATGACATACCGCCCCGGCACCGCCGGGTCGCGCTCACCTCCGGCGAGATCGACAACCTGCTCGACCGGGGCATCCCGCGGCCCGAGTGGCACACGCCGCCGGCCGTGGCCCGGGAGCTGGCCCGGGCGCGGCCACCCCGGCGGGACCGCGGTCTGGTCGTGTTCTTCACCGGCCTCTCCGGCTCGGGCAAGTCGACCATCGCCCGGGGCGTCGCCGATGAGCTGGCGGAGACGGGCGAGCGCACGGTCACCCTGATCGACGGCGATGTGGCGCGGCGGTTTCTCACCGCCGGCCTGGGCTTTTCGCGGGTCGACCGGGATACCAACGTGCGCCGGATCGGCTTTGTCGCGGCCGAGGTCGGGCGCCACGGTGGGCTGGCCCTGTGCTGCCCGATCGCGCCCTACCGCCAGTCCCGGGCCGCAGCGCGGGCATTGGCCCGCGCCGCCGGAGCCGGCTTCGTGCTGGTCCACGTCGCCACCCCGCTGGCGGTCTGCGAGGAACGCGACCGCAAGGGCCTCTACGCCAAGGCCCGCGCCGGGGAGCTCTCCGGCATGACCGGCGTGAACGACCCGTACGAGGTGCCCGAGGACGCTGACCTCACCATCGACACCACCGACGTGAGCATCCGCCAGGCGGTGGAACAGGTGCTGAACCACCTGGTCACCGAGGGCTGGCTGGACCGGCCGACTCCGGCCGAGACGACGCCGGTCGGCTCGTCATAGGCCTGGCACTCGACCCCCTCGCGCTGGGCTTGTGGGCGATTCGTCGCTATCTGTGTGATAGGTCGTTATCCGAGGCAGGGAACAAGGTGCCGGGGTGGCGGTGGTTGGTGTGCTGGTCGACTCACCGAGCATCGGCGTGGTCGTACCGACGACGTGCCGTCCGCAGCTGCTGCGCCGCGCCCTGCGGTCGATCCTGGCCCAGGATTACCGCGGCCACCTGCGGGTGGTGGTCATCTTCGACCGGTCCGAGCCGGACTGGACGCTGTCGCAGACCGGACGACGCCCGGTGACCGTGATGCCGAACTGGCGCTCCCCCGGGCGGGCCGGCTGCTCCAACACCGGCATCCTCGCCGTGGGCGACTGCGACCTGGTCGCGTTCTGCGGCGACGATGACACCTGGGCGCCGGAGAAGCTCACCCTGCAGGTCGCCGCGCTGCGCGGCTCGACCCGCCTGGTCACCTGCGCGGTCGAGGTGGAGTACGGCGGGCGGCGCCTGCCCCGGCTGGTCGGGCGCGACCAGATCGGCCTGGCCGACCTGGCCCGCCGGCGCCCGGTCACATTGCACCCCTCCGGCTTCCTGGCCCGTCACGCCGACCTCGTCGCCGGGCCGGCCTCCGGTGGCATCGGCCTGGTCGCCGAAGACGCGCCCGGCCAGCAGAACGAGGACTGGGACCTGCTCCTGCGGGCGGCCAAGCTGGCCCCGATCCGGCACGTGGACCGGCCGCTCGTCCGGGTGCTCTGGGGCCGTACCGGAACTGGTCAGCCTCCGTACGCGACGAGCGTCTCCGCGCTGCGCTGGCTGATGACCCGCCATCCGGAGATCCGCCAGTCACCCCGCGGCGCGGCCCGGGCCTACGGGCAGATCGCCTGCTGGGAAGCGGCCGCCGGCAACCGGGCGGCGGCCTGGCGCTGGGCCAGGGCGGCGCTGCGCGCGAGCTGGCGTGAGCCGCGCACGGTGATCGCCGTGGCCGGTGCGGCCGGCGTGATCCGGGCCGACCGGGTGCTCGCCACGCTGCACCGGCGCGGCCACGTGATCTGACCGGGAACGCGCGCCGGCCGCGGCCGTGGTTAGATCCCCGGGTCAGCACGGCCAGGCACCGGAGGAGTTGGGCGCGCGGTGAAGCGTACGGTCACGCATCTCGCCGACGCCCGGGAGCTCATCTACTACGACGAGCGCGACGACGCGGTACGCGAGACCGTCGACCGCCGGAGCCTGCCGGCGCCACCACCGGCCTCCCAGCTACGCCACGATCCGCTCACCGACGAGTGGGTCGCCGTGGCCAGCCACCGGCAGACCCGCCTGTTCCTCCCGCCGGCCGACGAGTGCCCGCTGTGTCCGTCCACTACAGAGCGGCTGAGCGAGATCCCGGCCGCCGACTACGACGTGGTCGTCTTCGAGAACCGGTTCCCGTCCTTCAGCGACCGTGACCCGGGCGGCGGCGGTCACGACCACCTGACGCCGTTCACGCCGACCCGGCCCGGGCGCGGGCGGTGCGAGGTGGTCTGCTTCACCGCCGACCACGACACGTCGTTCCGGTCGCTGCCGCCGGCCCGGGTGCGCACCGTGCTCGACGTGCTCGCCGACCGGACCGCGGTGCTCGGTGCGCGGCCCGAGGTGGAGCAGGTCTTCTGCTTCGAGAACCGGGGCGTGGAGATCGGGGTCACGCTGCATCATCCGCACGGGCAGATCTACGCCTATCCGTTCGTCACCCCGCGTTCCCGCACCCTGCTCGCCGCGGCGCGCCGCCACACCCAGCGCAGCGGCGGAAACCTCGTCGCCGACGTGCTCGCGACCGAGCGGGCGGCCGGCGTTCGGGTGGTCGCCGCGAACGACCGGTGGACGGCCTACGTGCCGGCGGCGGCGCGCTGGCCGTTCGAGGTGCACGTCGTGCCCCACCGGCCGGTGCCCGACCTGCCGGCCCTCGACGAGGCCGAGCGGGATGCGTTCGGGCCGCTCTACCTCGACGTGCTGAACCGTCTTGACGGACTGTTCGGCGTGCCGATGCCGTATGTGTCGGCCTGGCACCAGGCTCCGGTGCGCGCCGACCGCGACGTGGCCCACCTGTTCCTGCAGCTGTTCACCGTGCGCCGGGCCGTGACCAAGCTCAAGTACCTGGCCGGGTCGGAGTCGGCCATGGGCGTGTTCATCAACGATGTGGTGCCGGAAGAGGCGGCCCGGATGCTGCGCGAGGCCTTGAGATGACCCGGGCGGCGGCGCGGTTCGCCGAGCGCTACGGCGTGGCGCCGGCGCTGACCTGGGCGGCGCCTGGGCGGGTCAACCTCATCGGGGAGCACACCGACTACAACGGCGGCTTCGTGCTGCCGTTCGCGCTGCCCCGGCTGACCGAGGTCGCGGCCGGCCCGACTAACGCTCCGCAGTGGACTGTTTGGTCGGAGGCGAACGGCGAGACCGTCCACTTCGGCCCCGAGGAGCTCGGGCCCGGCGCGGTCACCGGGTGGGCGGCCTACGTCGCGGGGGTCGTCTGGGCGCTGCGATCCTCCGGTGTGGACATTGCCCCGGCCCGGCTCGCCATCGCCTCCGACGTGCCGCTCGGGGCCGGCCTCTCCTCGTCGGCGGCACTGGAGTGCGCCGTGCTCGGTGCGCTGGTCGACCTCAACCGGGCCGGGGGCGCCGGCCAGGGTGGTGGCGCGGCGCTGCCCCGCTCGCAGTGGCCGCTGATCGCCCAGACGGCCGAGAACGCGTACGTCGGGGTGCCCTCGGGCATCATGGACCAGTTCGCGGTGACGCTGTGCCGGCCCGACCACGCGCTCTTTCTCGACTGCCGCACCCGGCACCACGATGACGTGCCGCTGCTGCTGAACCCGGCCGGATTGGCCATCATGGTGATCGACACCCGGGCGCCGCATCGCCGGGTCAGGGGCGAGTACGGGGCCCGCCGGGCCACCTGCGTGGCGGCCGCGACGGCGCTGGGCCTGGCCGCGCTGCGCGACATCGACGACCTCGACGCCGCCCTGGCCGCCCTGCCGGCCGGGCCGGCCCGGGCCCGGGTGCGGCACGTGGTCACCGAGAACCAGCGCGTGCTCGCCACGGTCGACGCGCTGCGCAACGGCCGCATCCGCGCGATCGGCCCGCTGCTCACGGCATCCCACGCATCCCTGCGCGACGACTACCAGGTCAGCGTGGCCGAGCTCGACGTCGCGGTGGATGCGGCGCTGGGGGCCGGCGCCCTCGGCGCCCGGATGACCGGCGCCGGGTTCGGCGGCTGCGTGATCGCGCTGGTCGAGTCCGAGTACGCCGAAGACGTCGTCGACGCGGTGGCCAAGGCGTTCGCGGTACGCGGCTTCGCCGCGCCGGAGGCGTTCGTGGCCACACCGGCCGGCGGCGCCGCGCGTACCGGTTGAGTATCGCCGCACGTGTGAGCTGTCACCCGACCGGGATAGATTCGGCCCATGCAGCCCGCTGACGTCGAGGTCGCCGTAGCCGAGGGTGTGCGCCTGCACGTGCGCAGCTGGCCCGGCTCCCGCACGCCGCCGTTCCTCCTGGTGCACGGCCTGTCGTCCAACGCCCGGCTCTGGGACGAAGTGGCCGGGCATCTCAGCGCGACCGGCCATCCGTCCTACGCGGTCGACCTGCGCTCGCACGGCGAGTCCGATGCGCCGGAGCAGGGCTATGACACCGCCACCGCGGCCCGCGATCTCGCCATGCTGGCCGGCGGGCTGGAGCTCGCCCCGGCCGTGGTGGTCGGCCAGTCGTGGGGCGGCAACGTGGTCGCCCGGTTCGCCGCGACCCATCCGGAGGCGGTGGCCGCAGTTGCGTTGGTCGACGGCGGCTGGATCGACCTGTCCACCGACTTCGACTCGTGGGAGGCGTGCGCCGCGGCGCTGCGCCCACCCGAGATCGACGGCCAGCGGGCCGACGAGCTCCGCCAATGGATGCGCTCGTCACACGGCGACTGGTCGCCGACGGCGATCGAGGCGACGCTGGCCAACCTGCGGACCGAGCCGGACGGGCGCCTGAGCCGACGGCTGTCGATCCCACGGCACATGCAGATCGTGCGCAGCATGTGGGACGATCCGCCGTGGCCCGACCTGGCGAAGATCAGCGCTCCGACGCTGCTGCTGCCGGCGGTGCCGGCCGGTGAGCAGGGCTCGCACCGGCGTCGGGCCCAGGTGGCGAAGGCCGCGGCGGCGCTGTCGCAGGCGACGGTGCGCGAGTACGTCGGCGCCGACCATGACCTGCACGCGCAACACCCGCAACGGCTGGCCGAGGATCTGCTCACGCTGGCCGACGGGGGCGCCGGCTGATGCCCGGGCTGCTGTGCATCATGGGCTCGGGCGAGACCGCACCGACCATGGTCAAGCCGCACCGGGCCATCTTCGAGCGGGTCGGCAGCCGGCCCGCGGTGCTGCTCGACACCCCGTTCGGGTTCCAGTCCAATGCGGACGACATCGCGCAGCGGGCGGTGAGCTACTTCGCCACCAGTGTCGGCCGCACGGTGCAGGTGGTGTCGTGGCGCACCTCGCCGCCACCCGGTCTGGAGCGCGAGCGTGCGCTCGCGGCCCTGCGCGAGGCCGGCTGGGTCTTCGCCGGGCCCGGCTCCCCCACGTACTCGCTGCGCCACTGGCGCGACACACCCGTGCCGGCCGCCCTGTCCGACGTGCTCAGCCGCGACGGTGTGGTGGTCTTCGCCAGTGCCGCGGCGCTGACCCTCGGCTCGCACACCGTGCCGGTGTATGAGATCTACAAGGCCGGATACGACCCGCACTGGGTGCCGGGCCTCAACCTGTTCGAACAGCTGACCGGCCTGCCGGCGGTGGTGATCCCGCACTACGACAATGCCGAGGGTGGCCACCACGACACCCGCTTCTGCTACCTCGGCGAGCAACGACTGGCCACAATGGAGGCTGAGCTGGCCGAGGAGTCCTTCGTGCTCGGGGTCGACGAACATACCGCGGTGCTGGTCGACCCGGACGCCGCCACC
>JBLNGJ010000643.1:0-9539 GCA_050264675.1 Micromonosporaceae bacterium | reverse complement strand
TTGTCGACGCCGCCCTTGGTGTTGGGCGCCTCGTCCTCGGTGTAGGCGTCCATGAGGAACGCCATCATCGCGCGGTTGGGGCCGAGCGCGGGCTCGATCACGTACGGGACGTAGCGCTCACCGGAGGCCTGGTCGAAGTACGACAGGTCCTGGCCCGACGCCTTGCTGTGCGCGGTCAGGTCGTAGTCGGTGCGGTTCGCGATGCCCTCGAGCTCGTCGAACTCGCGGCCCGGCAGGTTGAACCGGTACTCGATGTCGACGGTGCGCTTGGAGTAGTGGGAGAGCTTCTCCTTGGGGTGCTCGAAGAAGCGCAGGTTCTCGGCTTTCAGACCGAGGCCGGTGTACCAGTTCCAGCGCTCCTGCAGCCAGTACTCGTGCCATTCCTCATCGGTGCCGGGCTCGACGAAGAACTCCATCTCCATCTGCTCGAACTCGCGCGTCCGGAAGATGAAGTTGCCGGGCGTAATCTCGTTGCGGAAGCTCTTGCCCACCTGGGCGATGCCGAACGGCGGCTTCTTGCGGGCCGAGGTCATCACGTTGGCGAAGTTGATGAATATGCCCTGCGCCGTCTCGGGCCGCAGGTAGTGCAGGCCCTCCTCGCTCTCCACTGGGCCGAGGAACGTCTTGACCAGCCCGTTGAACATCCGTGGCTCGCTGAACGTGCCCTTGTTGCCGCAGTTGGGGCAGTTGAGCTCGGCCAGCGACGCCGGCGCCTTGCCGTGCTTGGCCTCGTACGCCTCTTCGAGATGATCGGCCCGGAACCGCCTGTGGCAGGAGGCGCACTCGGTCAGCGGGTCGACGAACGCGTCGATGTGGCCGGAGGCGGCCCACACGTCGCGGGACAAGATGACTGCCGAGTCGAGGCCGACCATGTCGTCGCGCAGCTGGACCATCGACCGCCACCACTGCCGACGGATGTTCTCCTTCAACTCGACGCCGAGCGGGCCGTAGTCCCAGGCTGACCGGCTGCCGCCGTAGATCTCGCTGGACGGGTACACGAAGCCCCGCCGCTTGGCCAGGCTGACGATGGCGTCGATGCGGTCGATGGGCATGGTCTGATCCTCCGGCTGGCTGTCGGGGAGTGGCTCGGCTACCCACCACACGGTACGGCCGTCTTCGGCGGGTCCGCACCAAGATTACCGGCGGCGTCGACGCGATCCGGGCCGGCGTTACTCGGTGAAGCCGCAGACGCCGAACTTGCCGGTGCGACGGTCCTGCACGAGCCGGAACCGCACATCGCGCGTCTCAGTCCGGTAATGCAGCGTCGCCGGCACGATCAGGTCGTTGCCGGCGAGCGGCTCACCCACCTCGAAGGACTCCAACGCCGGCCCGCGGGCGAACGATTCGGCGAACTCCGGCTGGCTCGTCTGCCGCTTCTCCGCCGCACAGAGCAGGTTGTACGCGTCGGCGTACTGCTCGTCGCGCAGTGCGCTGAGGTAGTCGGTGACCACGCCCTTCGCCTGGTTGAGCACCACCTGAGTGCCGATCACGGCGAGCCCGCCCACGCCGACCAACGCGCCCATGAAGCACAGCACGGCCACGCCGGCGGTGACGCCAATGGCGATCCAGCGCCGCTGCCGGGCTCCGTCGGTGGGTGGAGCGACGAACGGGGGCTGGACACCCGGACCCGGCGGGGGCGCCGGCGCGACCGGGCCGGTCACGCTGGCTCCCTCGGCGCTCATGCCATTGACCGTACCGGCGGCGGTGCCCTCGGCGGTCATGGCCGCGATCGTAACGGCCCGCGGTCGCTGACCGAGACGACAACCGTGCCGCCCGGATCGGCCCGCACCAGTGGCTCGTACGCGCTGGGCTCGTCCAACGCCTGAGCCAGCAGCGGGGTGGCGACCATCTTGACCTCGGTCGCGCCAAGCGCCCGGCGATAGCTCCCGACCGACTCCCACTCGGTGGCCAGGCACCACAGGGTCGCATCGTCGTAGGCCTGACCGAGCTCACCGCGCCGGTATCCGGGGCGTACGGCCAGCGCTCGCAGCGCCTCCTGAGCCGCGGCGCTGAACTCCTCGGCGCCGCCTTCCGCGACCCGGAACCTCAACACGACCAACATCCCGCTCACGCTAGTTCCCAGCGTCCGGTGCCCGTTGTTCGGCGGGCTGCCGCCGCGCGAGCCGGGGGCGTCGAGGTGGGCGGGCGTGGGGCACGGACGTAGGGCACGGGCGTGGGGCAACGCGTGGGGCAACTTCCTGAAACCAGCCCTCAACCGGCACGAGGCGCGGGCCGAATCCTGAAAACTGCCCGGTGGGGCCCCGAGGGCCGATCTCGCCGAACGGCGAAGTCCGGACCCATGCGTTTTTGACAATGAAAGTCATTAGCAGGCAGAGTCAGAGCATGCGTACCCGTCGCGGTGCGACCATGCTGCTCAGCACCCTGGCGCTGAGCACGGTTTCGGTGCTCGCCACGGCGGGGTGTGCGCGTCCGGTTGCGGATGGTCGGGTGCGGGTGGTGGCCGCGTTCTACCCGTTGGAGTTCGTGGCCCAACGGGTGGGCGGCGAACGGGTCGCCGTGCACAACCTGGTGCGACCGGGGACCGAGCCGCACGATCTGGATCTTCAGCCCCGCCAGATCGCCGCGATCATCGACGCCGACCTCGTGGTCTACCTAGGCGGGTTCCAGCCGGCCGTGGACGACGTGGCCGACCAGCAGCCGCGGCGACGCAGCCTGGATGTGGCGAGTCTCACACCCCTGGTCTCGAAGCCTTCAGCCGGCGTGCGGCCCGGCCCGGACGCCGACGTGACCAAGGATCCGCACATCTGGCTCGACCCGGTGCGCCTGCACACGGTGGCAATCGCGGTCGCCCAGCGGCTGGCCGCCGTCGACCCGGAGCACGCTGCCGGCTACCGGGCCCGCGCCGATGCCCTGGGCGCCGATCTGACCGAGCTTGACCGCGCGTACCAGGACGGTCTGGCCGAGTGCGCTCGGCGGGAGATCGTGACCAGTCACGCGGCTTTCGGCTACCTGGCCCAGCGGTACAACTTGCGTCAGGTCGCGGTCACCGGGCTCTCGCCCGAGGAGGAGGCCTCGCCGGCGCGGCTGGCCCAGGTGGCCAGCACCGCCCGGGCGGCCGGAGCGACCACGATCTTCTTCGAGACGTTGGCGAGCGACCAGGTGGCCCAGACGGTGGCCAAGGAGATCGGCGCCCGCGCCGCGGTGCTGGATCCGCTGGAGGGCCTGGCTCCGGGCAGCACCGGTGACTACTTCACGGTCATGCGGCAAAACCTCGCCGCGCTGCGGACGGCGCTGGGGTGCCCATGACCACGTCGACCCGGTCGTCCACGGTCCCGCCGGCGGTCCTGAACGCGCAGGCCCTGGTGGTGGAGTATGGCGGACGCCCGGTGCTGCGTCACGCCTCGCTCCGCCTGACCCAGGGCGAGGTCGTCGCGATCCTCGGCGCGAACGGCTCGGGTAAGTCCACATTGGTCCGCGCCTGCCTGGGCCTGGTCCCGGTGGCCAGCGGCGCGGTCGAGCTGTTCGGTACGCCGAGGCAGCGCTTCCGCGAGTGGTGGCGCGTGGGCTACGTGCCGCAGCGGGTGGGCGCCGGAAGCGGGGTGCCGGCCACCGTGGCCGAGGTGGTCGCCTCCGGCCGGCTGGCCCGGCGCGGCCTGCTGCGCCCGGCCCGCGCCGGGGACCGGGACGCGGTGATCCGGGCGCTGGACGCCGTGGGCCTGGCCGGACGGGCCGCGGACGCGGTGGCCACGCTCTCCGGCGGCCAGCAGCAGCGGGCGCTCATCGCCCGGGCGCTGGCCGGCGAGCCGGAGCTGCTCATCCTCGACGAGCCGACCGCCGGCGTGGACGCGGCCAGCCAGGAGGCTTTCGCCGGTGCGCTGAGCCGGTTCACCACCAGTGCCGGCACGGTGCTGCTGGTCGCGCACGAGCTGGGTCCGTTGCAGGCGTTGGTATCCCGGGCCGTCGTGCTGCACCAGGGCGCCATCGTCCACGATGGAGATGTGCCGGCCCCGGCCGGCCACCACGCCGCGCCCCACCACGACCACGTGCACCCACACGCGAGCGAGCAGCCGTCGGGGATGTGGGGCCGATGAACCTGTTCGGCTACGACTTCATGCTGCGGGCGCTCGCCGGCGCGCTGGTGGTGGGGGTGGCCACGCCGGCGCTCGGCATCTACCTGGTGCAGCGGCGGCTGTCGCTGATCGGCGACGGGATCGGGCACGTCGCGTTGACCGGGGTGGGCTTGGGCCTGCTGCTGCAGAGCTCACCAGTGCTGACCGCGGTGTTCGCCGCGGCCGCCGGCGCGATCGCCATCGAGCTCGTTCGCGAGCGCGGCCGCACCTCCGGCGATGTCGCGCTGGCCATCATGTTCTACGGCGGCATCGCCGGCGGCGTGGCGCTGGTGCAGGTTTCCAGCAACCGCAGCAGCGCCAATCTGCTCGCCTACCTGTTCGGGTCGCTGTTGACCACGTCGCGCGAGGATCTGATCGTCATCACGGTGCTCTGCGCCGCGGTGCTCGCGGTCGGGCTGCTCGGCCGGCCGTGGTTCTTCGCGATCTGCCAGGACGAGGAGTACGCGCGGGTGTGCGGTCTGCCGGTGCGCGCCCTCAACCTCACCCTCGCCGTGACCACGGCCGTCACCGTGACCGTGGCGATGCGGGCGGTGGGGCTGCTGCTCGTCAGTGCGCTCATGGTGGTGCCGGTGGCGGCGGCGCAGCAGCTCACCCGCGGCTTCCAGGTCACCATGTACGCCGCGATGGCGATCGGCCTGGTCGCCGCCGGCTCTGGCGTGTGGATCTCGGCGCACTCCGACACATCGCCCGGGGCCACGATCGTGCTCGTCGCTATCGCGATCTTCGTCGGTGTCACGGCCGGCACCGCCGCCTGGCGGGCCGCTCGACGACGTTTGATCCCGACCCCGGTCGCTCCCGTGACCGAATCCCCTGAGGTGGTGCTGTAACTATGAGCCTGACGACATCGGCCGCGGGCGTGACCGACACTCATTACGCGGGCGCGATTGCCTACGAGGCGGCCGGGGAGCTGCTGCGCGCGCTGGCCGCGCCGATCCGGATCGCGATCGTGGTGGAGCTCAGCACCGGGGCGCGCTGCGTGCACGAGCTGGTGGAGTCGATCGGCGCGCCGCAGCCACTCATCTCCCAACATTTGCGGGTGCTGCGCGGTGCCGGCCTGGTGCGCGGTGAGCGGCGCGGCCGGGAAATCGCCTATTCTCTGACCGACGACCGCATAGCCCACGTCGTGGCCGATGCCGTCAGCCACACCCGGGAAGGTCGGTGAACCCGGTGACCTCGATCAGTCCGCCCCGCACGACCCGCCAGCGCACGGCGATCGCCTCGCTGCTGGACGAGGTCGACTCGTTCCACAGCGCGCAGACGATCCACGCGATGCTGCGCGACCGAGGGGAACGGCTCGGGTTGACCACCGTCTATCGCACGCTGCAGGCGCTGGCCGAAGCGGGTGAGGTGGACGTGATGCGCCCACCACTGGGCGAGTACCTCTACCGCCGCTGCGGGCGCGATCACCACCACCATCTCGTCTGCCGCTCCTGCGGCACCGCGGTCGAGGTGGACGGGCCGGCGGTCGAACGCTGGGCCGACCGCATGGCGGCCGAGCACGGCTTCACCGACGTGAGCCACACCCTGGAGATATTCGGCACCTGCCGGGGCTGCGCGGGTTAACCGCCGGCGGCCGGTCGTCAGCCGGCGGGCGGGGTCCTCAGCCGCCGGCGCACGTCCGGCTCGCTGGATGGACCATGCGCCCAGGTCGCCACCCAGTCGCCGTCCTCCGGCGGTGTGTGCACGCCAGCCTCGAGGTACGCGTAGCGCCCAGTCGCCACCCGCTTGGCCAGCGCCACGTCGGCCGCGTCGGTGTTGTGCCACAGGGCGTGGAAGAGCGCCTCGATGCGTACGCGCGCCTGCCGGCAGAACAGGTCGGCGAGCTCGACCCCTTCCGGGTGGGTCGGGCGCTCGGCCTTGGCGCGCAGGCAGGCCGCGGACATGGCGAAGAGCTCGGCGCCGATGTCGACGATCCGGCCCAGGAAGCCCTGTTTGCGTTCGAGCCGGCCCTGCCAGCGGGCCATGCCGTAGAACGTGGACCGGGCGAGCTCGCGCGATGCCCGTTCGACGTAGCGCAGGTGTGTCGCGAGCGGGCCGAACGAGGAGTATCCGCCGGGCAGCTGACCCCGGCCGGCCAGCAGCGTGGGCAGCCACCGGGCGTAGAAGCCACCGGCCCGCAGGCCGGCCCGGGCCTTGCGGCCCAACGCCGCGTCGGGGTCGATGACATCGCCGGCGACGGCGAGGTGACGATCCACCGCTTCACGGGCGATGAACAGGTGCATGATCTCGGTCGAGCCCTCGAAGATCCGGTTGATGCGCAGGTCGCGCAGGAGCTGTTCGACGCCGATGGCCCGCTCACCGCGGGCGGCCAGCGACGCCGCGGTCTCGTACCCGCGGCCGCCCCGGATCTGCACCAGCTCATCGGCGACGAGCCAGGCCATCTCGCTCGCGTAGAGCTTCACCAGGGCCGCCTCGATGCGGATGTCGTTGCGGTCGTCGTCGGCGAGCATGCAGCACAGCTCGAGCATGGACTCCATGCCGTAGGTGGTCGCCGCGATGAACGCGATCTTGCGAGCGACCGCCTCGTGGTCGCCGACCGGGCGTCCCCATTGGACTCGTTGGGTCGACCACTCGCGGGCCACGTTGACGCACCACTTGCCGGCCCCGACGCACATCGCGGGCAGGGACAGACGCCCGGTGTTCAGCGTGGTCAGGGCAATCTTGAGACCCTGGCCCTCCTGGCCGATCACGTTCTCTTTCGGTACCCGTACGTTGTGGAAGCGGGTGACGCTGTTCTCCAGCCCACGCAGGCCGAGGAAGCCATTGCGCCGCTCGACGGTGACGCCCTCGCTCTCGCTCTCGACCACGAACGCGGTGATGCCACCGCGATGACCGTCGCCGCGGGGCACCTGGGCCATGACCACGAGCAGCGTCGCCACCGTGCCATTGGTGGCCCAGAGCTTCACGCCGTCGAGCAGGTAGTCGCCTTCGGGCGTGGGCGTCGCGGTGGTGCGCATGCGGGCCGGGTCCGAACCCACGTCGGGCTCGGTGAGCAGGAAGGCCGAGATCTCCCCGGCGGCCAGGCGGGGCAGGAAGCGACGCTTCTGCTCGGGCGTGCCGAAGTGCTTGAGCGGCTGCGGCACCCCGATCGACTGGTGAGCCGAGAGCAACGCCGACAGGGCCGGGCTGGCCGAGCCGATCAGCATCAGCGCACGACAGTAGTCCAGATTGGACAGACCCAGCCCGCCGTACGCCTCGTCAATCTTCATGCCGAATGCGCCGAGGTCAGCCAGGCCGTGCAGCACGTCATCGGGGATGAACGCGTCACGTTCGATCTGCGCGCCATCGATCCGGGTACGGGTGAACTCGTCCACCGCGGCCAGGAACGGTGCGGCCTGGTCGGCCTGGGCCGGATCCGGGCGGGGCCACGGCTCGATGAGGTCGAGCCGGAACCGGCCGAGGAAGAGCTCCTTGCCGAAGCTGGGCTTGCGCCACTCGGTCTCCCGGGCCGCCTCGGCAGTCTGGCGGGCGGCCCGCTCGGTGACCTGGGGCGCCACCGACGGGCTCGGCGCGGGTTCGGTCGCGACCGGCCGGCCCTCCGTCGTGGTCGGACGGTTATCGGTCGTGGTCATGGCCACCCCCTTGATGGGTACGGGTTCCACCGTACCCGCGAATGTTACCGGACGGTAGTTAATGCCTCGCCACGATAGGCTCGACCGATGTCCCGTTATGTGGTGGTCTCCGGAGGCGGCACCGGCATCGGTCTCGCCACCGCACGCCACCTCGCCGCCGCGGGCGACCAGGTGGTGATCGTCGGCCGGCGAAGCGAGGTGCTCGCGGCGGCGGCCGAGGCGCTCAACGACGAGCTCGGGGCGCAACGGGTTACCTGGCTCGCCGCTGACCTGAGCGATCCCGAGCAGGCCGAATGGGTGGCCAGCGCGGTGATCGCCACCGAGCAGCCGGTCGACGTGCTGGTCAACAACGCGGGCGGGTACGCATCACTGGGCACCCGGCAGAGCCTGGCCGACCATGCCGACGCCTGGCGCCGGGACTTCGACGCCAACGTGCTCACCGCCGTGCTGCTGACCACCGCGCTCGAGCCGCACCTGACCCGCCCGGGCGGGCGCGTGATCACGATCAGCTCCATCGCCGCGCTGCGCGGCGCCGGGGCGTACGGCGCGGCCAAGGCCGCCCTGCACGCGTGGAGCGCCGACCTCGCGGCCGAGCTGGGTCCGGCCGGCATCACAGTGAACATCGTGGCGCCGGGATACGTGGCGAACACCGAGTTCTTCGGCGAAAGGCTCACGCCGGCCGGGCACGAGCTGCGGGTCGGGCAGACACTCATCGGCCGGGCCGGCGAGCCGGTCGACATCGCCGCCGCCGTGGCGTACCTGGCCTCGGCCGATGCGGGCTACGTCACCGGCCAGATCCTGCAGGTCAACGGCGGCGCGCTGCTCGGCCGCGGCTGACCCCATCACCACCTGACCCACCCACCCTCTCGTAGGCAGATCTTGGATGTTTGGAGGGCCTGGAGGCCCTCAAAACATCCAAGATCTACGAGGACTGAGCAGGACGCCCACGGTATGGACACCGACAGCCGGTATGTGTCCACATCGGAGAGTTGAACGCCGGGGGGATGGTCACGCCCGCGTAGGCGCGTAGGTGCGCCGGCCGGCCGCGGGCGGGGCCGGCAGCGTGGAGCACCGCGGCGGACGCGACCGGTGCCAAACGGATCCACGGCTGTTAGGGTTGAGCCACAACTGCACATCCGACAGGGGAGCGCACAGCGCTGAGAGTGCGGGCGGCGAAGGCCGCACGCAGACCCTCGAACCTGATCTGGGTAATGCCAGCGCAGGGAGTTCGGTCGTCTCCAGCCGCCGCGCCATGTCCGGAAATGAACTCGGTTTCGCTCGCAAGCTTCGCGACCGTGACCTCGGTTTCGCTCGCAAGCTTCGCGAAACGAAACAAACTCCGGCGTGGCGTGCGTCTTCTCCTGGTTCGTTCGAGGACTGGGAGGTAGCACAGTGCACACGGACACAGCCTCACAACCCGCGCCGGCCCGACCCGGCGCCCGCTGGCGCACCGTCGACATCGTCGTCGCGTCGGTGCTCGGCGTCGCGTTCGGCGTCGTGTTCTGGGCCTGGACGGCCCTGTGGGAGGGGCCCGCCTCGGCGGTTCCGCTTCCCGCGCGCGCGTTCATGTACGGCGTATGGCTCTTGCCGGCCGTGCTCGGCGGCCTGATCATCCGAAAGCCCGGCGCCGCCGTCTACACCGAAACCGTCGCCGCCGTGGTCGCGATCGCGCTCGGCAGCGTCTGGGGTTGGTCGATCTTCCTGCAGGGCGTACTGGAGGGCCTGGGTGCGGAGCTGGCCTTCGCCGTGTTCGCCTACCGCGCCTTCGGCCTGGTGGTAGCGGCGCTCGCCGGACTGCTGGCCGGCATCGCGGCCGGCGCCTTCGACGTGATCGTCTGGTACCCGGTCAAGTCCGGCTACGACACCACCACGTTTC
>JBLNGJ010000642.1:0-2596 GCA_050264675.1 Micromonosporaceae bacterium | reverse complement strand
CTCGGCGTGGTCGCAAGGTCACCAGCGTCGACGCTGTCCGCGGTGTGGACTTCGCGGTGCGGCCCGGCGAGATCTTCGGCTTCCTCGGGCCCAACGGAGCTGGCAAGACCACTACCCTGCGCATGTTGGCCACGCTGCTTCGCCCGGACGACGGCGAAGCCACGATCGCCGGGGTCGATCTGCGGCGGGATCCGGCCGAGGTTCGCAAACGCATCGGTTTCGTGGCGCAGAGCAGTGGCACGTACTACACATCCACGTCCCGGATCGACCTGGTGTACCAGGCGCGGATGTACGGCTTCTCGAAGGCCGCGGCCAAGGACCTTGCCGAGGCGGCCATCGTGGCCTTCCAGCTCGAGACTTTCGTTGACCGCAAGATCAGCACATACTCCGGTGGCCAGCGCCGGCGCCTCGACGTGGCGTTGGGTGTCATCCATTCGCCGCAGGTGCTCTTCCTGGACGAGCCCACGGCCGGCCTTGACCCGCAGAGCCGGGCCCGAATGTGGCAGGAGGTGCGCCGGCTCCGCGATGAAGGCATGACGATCTTCCTCACCACGCACTACCTCGAAGAGGCCGACGCGCTCTGCGACCGTATCTCCATCATCGATGCCGGGCTCATCGTGGCCGAGGGCACCCCCTCAGACCTCAAGCGCGAAATCTCGGGTGATGTCATCATCGTCGACCTCGCCGCACCCAACACCGCCGGCGCCCCGGAGCCGGCCGCCATGCTCGAGGCCTCGAAGGTCCTGGTCGAACAATCGTGCGTGCAGTCGTGCGAGACCATCGAACACACGCTGTGGCTCTATGTGGACAGTGGTGACACGGCCATCCCGCAGATCATGCGTGCGTTGAGCAACAAGGGAATCGAGCCAGGAGCGATCAAGTCCCGTCGACCGAGCCTCGACGACGTCTTCCTGGCCAAGACCGGCCGCACTCTCGCTGACTGACGGCAACGAGGGAAGAGGACCACCGCTATGAAGCTCGCCCGCGATACCTGGCTGACCTTCCTGTACGAGGTCGAACTCCTGGTGCGCAGCCCGGTCAACGTCGCGGTCACGCTGATCCAGCCGCTGACCTACCTGCTGTTCTTCACTCCGTTCCTCAAGGCTGTCATGGGTGTGAACAGCTACGGCGCCGCGTACCAGATCTATGTGCCCTCGCTCTTCGCGGCGATGGGTGTGTTCAGTGGCATGTTCGCGGGGTTCGCTCTGCTCGGGGCGATGCGCCAGGGAGTCATCACCCGGTGCCGGGTGACCCCGCTCAGCCGCGTGGGCCTGCTGCTGGGACGCGAGCTGCAGTACGTTCTCCTGGTTGTGTTCCAGGCCCTGGTCGTGGTGGTGGCCGCGCTCACCCTCGGCCTTCGGGTGCGGCCGGCCGATCTGCTGTTCGCGCTCGGGCTGCTCTCCATGATGGTGCTGTTGAGCGTCTCGATCTCATTCATCCTGGCGCTCGTGATGCCCGATGAGCGGAACCTCGCCACCTTGATCAACGCGGTGTCCCAGCCGATCTCGCTGCTGGCCGGTGTACTCATCCCGCTCTCGGTCGCGCCGTTGTGGGTGCAGAACGTCGCCTTGTGGAACCCGTTCGCCTGGGGGACCAACAGCATGCGGGCGGTCTTCCACGGCGAACTCAGCAGCAACGTGGTCTGGCAGGCGAGCCTCATCCTGACCGTGTTGGCAGTGGTGTCCGTGGTGGCGTCGTCGCGGCTGTTCAACCGCGCCAACGCATGACAGCGACGCGCGATCGGCGATGGCGACCGAGCTGGCAGGAGGCAGATCGGTGACTACCGGAAACTTTCGAGCGATGCTCGCGGCCGACCTCGAACTCGGCGCCGGCAACGTGTTGCTCCGGCTGGCCGAGCACGGCGCCGATATGGACTCACCGCGGGTGACGTTCGATACCGACGTCGACGGAATCCCGGCGTGGACGCCACTGTCGCTGCGCACCTTGACCGAGCGCGCCGCCGCGCGGGCCGAATGGTTCGCCCGGCACGGCATCGGCCGGCGCGACCCGGTCGCGGTCTACGTGTCCTCGGCGGCCGATGTGTTCCTCAACTACTTTGCGCTGACCTGGCTGGGCGCGATACCGGCGCTGATGAATGGCGGCATGCCGACCGAGATCGCCGTCGAGTTCGTCCGTCGGCTGCGCTGCGTCGGGGTCGTCATCGATGCCGACCATGCCGCGCTGGCCGCGCATGACCTCGGTGCGCCCATACTCGGCGATGCCGCCGAGACCGGCACGGGTGACCCTGCCGGCGCACCGGCGCACTACCGGCACCACGCCGACGATCCGGTGGCCATCACGCACTCCTCCGGCACCACTCGGATGCCGGCCGCGGTGGTGCACTCCCACCACAGCCTGTTCGCCGCGGTGCGCGCGGTGCGGCTGACCGAACCCCGCCAGATCGGCCCGGTCCGCGAGATGTCAGCGTTTCCCCAGGCGCACACGGCCGGCATCATCATCGTGAACGAGGCGCTCTGCAACGGATACGAGCTGCTGTGCCTGTCCCAGCAGGGCGGCGAGCTCGCCGCCGGCGCCGAGACAATCATCGATGCCCTCGAACGTTGGCGCCCGCCCGCGGTCTTCGGCTTCGCGGGCA
>JBLNGJ010000641.1:0-4024 GCA_050264675.1 Micromonosporaceae bacterium | reverse complement strand
GGTCCGGGGACCGGCCCATCCTCGCGACGAGGTCCTCTTTCGTCTCCAGCTTGATCCGCGGCGGGATACCGGACTGCTCGGACCACGTCGGCGCAGTCAGATCGGCCAACAGCAGGTCGTCGGGGGGGAGCATGACCTCCGGATCGAACGACGGATCCAACAACTCCCGCAGCCGCCACCACGCCGCGGCGCGGACGTTGACGAACCCGTGCTCCCTGCCCCGCGTCCGGGCGGACGTTTTCGCCGACCCGGTGTACGCGACGACCGGCTGGTGGAGCTCCCGGAGCCGGTCGACGACCCCGGCGCCGACGCCGATCGAGTCGACCACTGCGGTCACACCCGGCTCGAGTGCGGCTTGGACGCGGGCGGTGGTGCGCATCGTGTCTTCCGCGTGGTGGGGTTCGAGGTGGGTGATACACGGCCCCATGCGGTGCGCCAACACGGTCGAGTCGCCGCCGCCGCGGGCGACGTCCACGCCGATCAACCTGCGGCCGGGCAGGTGGGGGCGGCCGGCGTCGTCCCACACCTGCCACCGTTCCACCGCCGCCTCCACCCACGACAACGGAATCACGGCATCTTCCTCGCCGGCGTGGAACTCGCCCAGGACGCGGTTGGCGTACATGGCCGACTCCGGCCCCCACTGCACAGCCCGCTGGTCGGCCCAGCCCTGGTCGATACGGCCCGCGGCGACAGCCTCAGCGAGGGTGATGTGGCGGGTGTGCCAGTCCTCCAACCCGCGGCCGCGTTTGTGGATGTCGTAGAACCGGCCAGTAGGCGCCCCTGGGGTGGACATGGCCAGGGCGAACGCTTCGGGGAGACCGGTGGTGCGGCCGCCGGCGAACGCGCCTTCAACGGCGTCCCAGGTGGTGGCGGGGATGGTTTTGGCTTCGTCGAAGATGTACAGCAGGCTGTCGGCGTGGGCGCCTTCGAGTTTGTTGGGGTCGTCGGACGCGACGGCGGCGGCGGTGCCGACGCGCAGTTTGAGGTGCAGGTCGAGCAGTTCGCGGCGGGAGTCGAGTTCGCTGCGGCCGAGTAGGTTCCAGCGGATGCGTCGGGCCCATTTGTGGATTTCGGGCCATAGGAACAGGGTCAGTTGTCGCCATGCGGATGCGGTGGTGAGTACTTTCCAGTCGATGCGGGCGTGTTCGCGGGTGAGGGCGAACCACAGCACGACGAGGGCGACGGTGGAGGTTTTGCCGGTGCCGTGTGGTGCGCGGACTGCGACGCGTCGTTGTTGGACGAGGCGGTCCATGACTTCGCGCTGGTAGGGGGCGAGGCTGCCGGGGCCGAAGTCGATGCAGTCGCTGACCCAGCGGGCGGGGTCGTAGAGCCACCGTTCGCGCTGTTCGTAGGCTTCGATCCGTTCGGCGAGCCCGCCGGCCCACGTCTTCATGGTTCGAGTGTGGCTTGCCGGCCGGGGCATGCCTGCTGGTCGCAGCCGGCTACGCAGCACAGTTCGGAGCCGTCGCCGACGTGTTCGGCGATGTCGTGGTACAGCCACAGGTGGCCGCATGGGCAGCGCTGGTACCAGTTCCGTAAATTGGCGTTTGTCACCGTTCCACCACGCCTTCGATGAGTTGTTGGCGGGCGTCGAGGTCGCGTAGCAGTTGGGCGGCCGTGGTGCGTTGGGCTTCGGTGAGTGCGAGGGCGGGGTGGAAGACGATGGCGGCGAAGGTGTCGACTTGGGCGCGGATGTATTGGTCGCGGCGGGCTTCGAGGCCGAGGCGGACGATTTCGACGCCGAGTTTGGCGAATCGGTCGCGTTCTTCGTTGAACAGTTTGAGCCAAATGTTGGGGACGGCCTTCGATTTGGTGACCCGGCCGCCGCGGTTGCCGTCCTCGGATTCGGGGAACACCGTCGTTTCGGTAACGCCCCAGATGAGTTCGTCTTCGGGGATGGATCGCACTTTGGCTTCCAACCCGGCGACGATGCCGGCGGTGCGCCAGTATTCTTCGATGAGCCCGTCGGCGGGGTCGATGTGGCGGGGGATGCCGTAGGCGTTGGCGGTTTGGCGGGCGAGAACGTTTTGGGCGGCGCGGATGTGGGTGGGTGTGGATCCGCCGTGGTGTGCGCATTTGCCTTGCCCACGGTGCGGTGTTCCGTGGCCCGCGGCTTGGCCGCAGGGGTGGCCGGCTCGGGTTGTGGCGCCGCAGGTGTTCTCAGGTTGCCCTCGCGGCACGACGGGCTCCTCCCTTCATGGCCCGCTGTTGGGGGTGTGATCCCTCATGGCCTGGCGGCGTGTTCATGGGGTGTTTGTCCTGCTCGGGGGTGGCGGGGTGGGAGTATCGATGTGTGTCGTATTTGACTGGTACGCCGGTTCATTTTAGGGATGCTGGTGCGTGTCGGGCGGCGTTGATTGTCCGGGATACGTTGTCTGCTACGGGTTCGACGACGGTGAATTTGATTGTGGCTCGGACGCCGGGTGGGGTTGTGACGTGGTCTGAGGTGCTCAGTGTTGCTTGGGGGGAGGTGGATGCGTCGGTGGTTGGGACGTGGCATGACCATAATGCCGCTAACTGTCCCGATTTGTGACGGTGGGGTGTCGTCGATGCGGGAGAGGATGTCGGTCACGGCCGTGTCCCGTCGAGCCACAGCAGGATCGCCCCGGGACCGAACGCCGAATTCGGTCAGCAGCACCCGCTTGGATTCCCAGTCCGGCAGCGCTACGTCGGCTGCCGCTCTCGCCACCGCCAGCAGCCGCTCAACCTCGGCAACGAGTCGGGTGTGCAGGGTGTCAGGCTGGGTCATCGGTGACCTCCTCGAGCAGCTCGGCCGCGTCGTGATCCCAGTCTCTGACCAGATGGAGCGTCGCCTTTCCGTCCAGGCCCAGATCACTGGTGCCCAAGCCCATCAGCCGCCAGGCGCCGTTCAGTCCGGGGATCCGGTAGAGCGTCTTCATGCGGAGTTGCACGATCTCAGCCGCCATCGGTGACCTCCCGCCACGGGCCGTAGTGTCTCGACCCGTCTGGCCAGACGATCAGGACGCGGCGATGCGTGTGTTTGCCGAATCCGTGCGAGCGGCAGGTCCCACCGGGACAGCCGCCCTCGTCGTAGGTCTCGCCTCCCACCGCCGTGAGCACACCGGCATCGGCGAGAGTGGCCAACACCTGCTCGGCGACGTAAAGCTCGGCGTAGTGCTCGGCCGCTTCACGGTCGTAGGTCTCCGGCAGTTCGCCGGCTTCGACGAGGTTGATGACGTCGTCTTCGGTCGGTGGTGGCCACGGCGCGCATGCCATCGCGTCGAAGCATGTTGCGCGGACCAGTTCGGCGGTCTCAGCCGTCCAGCGGGGTGTCGGGGTGGTCACGACGCACCGCCCGCCGGTACTAGACGGCTTGCGACGATGGCCAGGGGCAGCGGCACGTCCTCCGTCCACTCGTCAGTGTCAATGCCGCGATCGAGCGCTATCGAGTACTTGCATTGCCGCAGATCGATGCCGCTACTGAGGCATCGGTGGCTGTGCAGGATGTAGACCACCCGCTCAGCCGACACCGCGCGGCCGATGTGCCGCGTGGCGTGCCGGACGGCGCCGACGATCTCCGTGATCCGATCCGCTGGCACGAGGTCGCTCACGACGCACCGCCGTCCACGTCGAGCCGGACCGCTGCCGCCGGCGGAATCGGTTGGCCGCGCCAAAGCGCCTCGTTGACGAGTCGCGAGTTGACGACGTAGATCTGCCCGTCCGGTACGGCGTCGGACGCCACAATCGGGATCGCCGACAGGTCGACCGGCTTCGGTGGCGGTTCAGTCTTGATCCCGCCGATCAGTTCGTCCGAGGCCTTGTCGAGCAGCCAACGGCGCCGGCGGGTCCAGCGGAACACGAGCATCGGCAGCGGACAGACGTAGATCGCGTCGGGTGCGACGTAGACGCCGATCCAGACGTCTCGCGGTTCTAGGTAGACCTGCAAGCGGCCGACGGTCAGCCGGGTCACGACGCACCTCGCCGAATCTCGTCCAACTCCGCCTCGTGCCGTCGTTGCTCGCGCTTCAGGTCACGCTCGAACCGGTACCAGACCACGGCAGCG
>JBLNGJ010000640.1:0-3591 GCA_050264675.1 Micromonosporaceae bacterium | reverse complement strand
CTTCGGTGATCCAGCCCGCGGACTGCAGGCGCCGCAGCGTCGGGTAGAGCGAGCCGTAGCTGATCGCGGCTCGGAACGCGCCGAGCTTCGTGGTGAGTTGCTTGCGCAGTTCATACCCGTGCATCGGCGACTCTTGGAGCAGACCAAGGATGGCGAGCTCGAGCAATGTCGCCTCCTCCCACCGTGCACCGACGGCGGGATGTATCGCGCCGATACATCGCTCACCCTAGACGGGGTGCGCCAAACCCGCAACCGGGACGGTGGCCAGGTGTAGGGGGCCGGGGTGCTGGGGCGAGCCGCGGTGGGGGTCGCGTCCGGGATCGGCACGGCGTAGCCTGCGCGCAGCGCGACTCCGCGCCCCGAGCGGCGAGGGCAGGACGGATGGATCCGCACGAACGACAGGGCGGCTACCCGAACTACGGCGACGGTGGCTACGGCGAGTCGGGTTATGACGAGTCGGGTTACGACCGGTCGGGTTACGGCCAGTCCGGCTATGACGACGGCTACTCGGCCGGGTACGCCGAGGACGGCTACGAAGGCTATGGCGAGTACGGCGACCAGTACGCGCCGGCGCCCCGTCGCGGACGGCTGCGCCGGCTGCTGCGCCGCAAGAAGCTGATGGCCGCCATCGGCGCGCTGGTGATCCTCGGCGGCGGCGCGTTGGTCGCGTCGGGCTACTACAGCTCGATCGCGGTGCCGGACTCGCTCGCGCTGCCCGAGACGACCACGGTCTACTACGCCGACGGCAAGACCGTGATGGCCACGCTGGGCCGCCAGCGCCGCGAGATCGTCGACGTCACCACACTGCCGGACCAGGTCACCGGGGCCGTGGTCGCGGCCGAGGACCCAGGCTTCTGGAGCGGCTCGCGGACGAACATCGCCCGCCAGTACGTGCGCCTGGCCGCCAATATCACCGACAGCTCGACCCTGACCAGGATCCGGGTCGCCATCATGGCCGGCAAGCTCGAGGACAAGTACAGCAAGACCGACATCCTCAGCTTCTACCTCAACGCGATCTACTTCGGTCGAGGTACCTATGGCATCGGGGCGGCTTCGCAGGCGTACTTCGGCAAACCGGCGGAGAGCCTGACCGCCGCCGAAGCGATCGTGCTGGCCGGTGTGATCCGTTCACCGGAAGACGGCGCGTACGACCCCACCGTCAACGCCGCTGGCGCGCAGCAGCGGTTCGAGACCGTCAAGAGCGACATGGCCAGGCTCGGCCGGGGCCTGGACGCGGCGAGCGCGGCCGGGCTGACCATGCCCACGGTGCTCCCCTATGACCCGAAGGCGGTGACCACGGGCATGGAGAAGCCGACCGGGCTCGTGGTCCAGCACGCGCTGAGCGAACTGCGCCAGACCCCGCAGTTCAAGGGCAAGCCGAAAGGTTTCATCGAGAACGGTGGCTTCAGCATCGTCACCACCGTCAACCCGTTGGCCCAGGCGCTGCTGGAGAAGACGGCCGACGAGACGGTCACCGACTCGGCGATGTTCGGCCAGCCGGACAACCTGCAGGCGGCCGCGTCGGTGGTCGAGCCGGGCACCGGCCGGGTGCTCGCCTACTTCGGCGGGCACAACGGCAACGGGTCGGACTTCGCCGGCTGGTACTACGACGAGGACGGGCAGCCGGCCGGGTACGGCGCGCACCAGCCGGGCGGCACCTTCGAGGTGTACGCGCTCGCCGCGGCGCTCAAAGACGGCATCTCGATCAAGTCGTACTGGAACGCCCGCTCGCCGCAGGAGTTCCCGGAGAGCGGCCGGACCGGCAAGGGCGCGGTGCGCAACCGGAGCACGGCCAAGTGCCAGCCGGCGTGCAACCTGGTGGATGCGACCGTCGCCGGGCTGGACACCGTCTACTTCGGCCTGACCGAGACGGTGGGCGCGGCGGCCGTGCTGGAGATGGCGCGGGCCGCGGGCGTCAACGACATGTGGGCGTTCGAGACCGACAACCAGAAGGTACGCATCGACCTGGCCGGACTGGGCAACGTCGCCGATGTGGTGCCGTTGAAGTTCGCCAATGAGATCGGGCTCGGGCAGTATCCGGTGACCGTGCTCGACCAGGCCAACAGCATGGCCACGTTCTCCGCCGGTGGGCTGCGGGCGCAGGCGCACTTCGTCCGCGAGGTGAGGCGCAAGGCCACGGTGGTCTACAGCGAGCGCCTGCCCGCGGCCGGGGACCCCCGGGTGCTCAGCCAGGCCGCTCTGGACGACCTGACCTATGTGCTGAGTCAGACCAGCGCCGGCAAGCTCTCCGGTCGGTCATCGGCGAGCCGGATCGGCACCTGGCTGCTCGGCAGCAGCACGACCGAAACCGCACACGCCTGGATCGTCGGCTATACCGGCAATCTGGCCATGGCGGTCTGGGTCGGCAACAAGGCCGACGAGAAGGCCCTCAGGAACAAGGCCGGACAGTTGGTCTTGGGGTCCGGGTTGCCGGCGACCATCTACCGGGCGTTCATGACCGCCGCGCACACCCAGCTGAACCTGAAGAAGGTCACCTTCGCGCCGCCGCGATATGTGGGCGATGACACCCGGGGCAACACACCGGCACCGGCCTAGCGCGGCCGGTGACGACACCCCGCGTGTGTCGCCGAGGGCACCATGACCGCGTACCCTCAACCGCATGCGTACGCAGCGCCAGGTGGTCGACTACTCGCTCCGGAAGCGGGCGCTGCTGCGTGACCTCTACTCCGGCCGGGTCGGCACCTATGAGGTGTGCGATGCCTCGCCCTATCTGTTGAGCGCCGCCCGCTTCCACGGCGAGGCGACCGACGAACGCTGTCCGGTGTGCCGCCGGGAGAATCTCAGCCACGTGCACTACATCTATGGTGATGAGCTGCGGCACGCGGCCGGGCAGGCGCGGTCACGGGTCGAACTGCCGGTGCTGGCCATGTCGGTGCGGGAGATTCAGGTGTATGTGGTGGAGGTGTGCCGCGGCTGCGGCTGGAACCACCTCGTCGAGCAGTTCCTGCTCGGCCGGGCCGCGCTGGACGACCGGGCTGACGAGGTTGGCGGCCGTTCCGGCCTGCGTCGGGCGCGGGAGGCAGCGGAGTGATCGGGCGACTTCGACCGGATCCGGCCGGGGCCGGCCTCCGGGCGGTGGAGTCTTGCCATCAAGTCGTGATATATGCCGTTAAGTCTTGGACGCCCCGGGTTTTCGGCCCCGTTGCGGGTGGTGTGCCTCACCGTAACCAGGTGGCCGTGCCCCGGCGGCACCCTCAACCGGCAAGGTGTAGCTGATGAATTCGTACGACGACGACCACCGCGGCGGCCGCTCGAACGGTCACGCCGGCGGCCGCGGCCGCTACGACGACCGGGATGACCGGTACGACAGAGCCGACCGGTATGACTGGCACGATGAGGACGCCGGGCACGACGACCGGACCGACGGTGCGAACGGCCGCTCGGCGGTCGGCCGGGCCTCGGTCGGCCGAGCCAGTGTGCCGGGCTCGCCGCCACCGGTTTCATACGGCTACCCCGATCCGACCTCCCCCGCCGGTAACGGCTACGGACGGGCGGTGGTGGGGCGGGCCACGGTGCGGCCGGTCTCGCCGCCGGCCATGCCCGGTCCAGGCTTCGGGCCGCCGCCCGGCC
>JBLNGJ010000639.1:0-8539 GCA_050264675.1 Micromonosporaceae bacterium | reverse complement strand
GACGGGGAGGTGCAGCGTGTCGAAGGACAGCCGAGCTGAGGGCGCCCGGCCTGAGGACCGGGGATCCGCGGATGAGGTGACACCGGGTCCGGAGCTCGCCCGGGCGGTGCTGGATGCGGCCCGGCGGCAGTCCCGGCGGCCGGCCAAGTCCGCGCCGAAGCCGCGACGGCAGCGCGGCTACTCCGGGCCCGGGCCGGATGCCCGTGATCCGCAGCCGCTCGGAGCGATCCTGGACCGGTTGGTGCAGGCACGCGGTTGGCAGCGGCCGGCGGCGGAGGCGCGGCTCTTCGCGTCCTGGCCGGCGGTGGTCGGCGCGGACGTGGCTGAGCACTGCCGCCCAGTCAAGCTCGAGCGGGGCGAGCTCGCCATCGAAGCCGAGTCCACGGCCTGGGCGGCCCAGCTGCGGCTGCTCGCCGGACGGTTGCTCGCCCGCATCGGCGGGGCGGTTGGCGAGGGCGTGGTTACCCGGCTGGCCATCCATGGTCCGGTGGCGCCGTCCTGGAGCCGGGGCGAGCGTCGGGTGCGCGGTCGCGGGCCGCGTGACACCTATGGCTAGTTGATGGCCGGTGATGGCCCGACGAGGCTAGAAGTCGGCGTAGACGGCGAAGCCACGTTCGGTGCAGCGGCGGTAGAACATCGCCAGCACCCGGAGCTCGAGCAGCGTGAAGCTCCACTGGGGCGGGTTGCCGTGCTCGTCGCGCAGGGCCGCGAGGCGGGTCTCCAACCAGCGCAGTTGGGCCTCGGCCAGCCGGGCCTCGGCGAGCGTGACCCGCATCACCTCGGCGATCGTGTCGAACGTGATCACCTCACCGAAGCGGGCGTGACCGGCCACGAACCGGTCCAGCCCGCCGGCGATCCAGGCGCAGCCGTCCGGGTCGATGACCGGATCCTCGTCCTCGGCCGCCGCATCGGTGGCGAAGAGCACTCCCTCCAGGCCCAGCAGCAGGTCGACCAGGTCGGTGTAGGCGTTGGCCCGGACCGTGGCGGTCTTGGCGATGTGGCTGGCCAGGGCGGCGGCCGGCCCGGCGGTCGGTGGCGCGGAGGCGGCGATGTCGGCGAAGTCGGCGAACTCGTCGGCCGACACCGGCTCGTAGAAACGTCCGGTGCGGGGCCACTGCACAGCGACGTTGTCGAGCCCCATCGGCGCCTCCCCTTCCTGACGGACGCGTTTCGCCTGCGGGCGGGACTCCGTACCGGCGAACCGCCGCATCAACGTACGCGTCGTGCGGCAGCCGGGACACTACGACACCCGCAAGTCTTCGCGCGACCCCCGAAACGGCAGCATTTGTCGCTCCCCATGCCACGACGCGGCACTGCCGAACGTAAGCACGGGCACCGTGTTATCGCGGAGGCGTTAATACGGTGCCCGTGCTTTCGAGGCGGAGCGCTTGTGAGCAGCATCACCATGATCGACATCCGTCGCAGCCGCCTAGGGCTGGTCGGAGCCCCCTTGTGTGTGGAGGGGATCGTCTCCCGGGCAGTTCGGGCGGCTGCGTCGGTCACAGACGGGTCAGCGGGGCAAAATTCCGGATGCCGTACCCCTGTTTTGGCGCCGATTCACAGTAGGATTGCAGTGGTTGTTCGACCGATCATGACACGCCGACCCTCGGTGTCCGAACCGGCGGTGTCCGAACCCTGCTTGCTCGTCGCTTCGGCGTGGGCTGAGCGGAGAAAGCGAACGAGTGTGGCAGCGCCGAAGCAGACGCACGAATACTCGGCCGGTTCCCTCACTGTGCTCGAGGGCCTCGAAGCGGTGCGCAAGCGCCCCGGCATGTACATCGGTTCCACCGGCGAACGTGGCCTGCACCAACTGGTGCAGGAAGTTGTGGACAACGCGGTCGATGAGGCGCTCGCCGGCTACTGTGACCAGATCCTGGTGACGGTGCTCGCCGATGGTGGGCTGCGGGTCAAGGACAACGGCCGGGGCATCCCGGTCGACCTGCACCCCAAGCTGCGCCGGCCCGGCATCGAGGTGGCCCTGACGCTGCTGCACGCCGGTGGCAAGTTTGAGGGCAAGGCGTACACGGTCTCGGGCGGCCTGCACGGCGTGGGCGTCTCGGTGGTGAACGCGCTCTCCACCCGGGTCGATGCCGAGATCCGCAAAGACGGTTTCGTCTGGCGCCAGACGTACACCAACTCCAAGCCTGGACCGCTGGAGAAGGGCGAGAAGACCCGCCAAACCGGCACCACGATCACGTTCTGGCCGGATGCCAAGATCTTCGAGACGCTCGACTTCAACTTCGAGACCATCTACCGGCGGCTACAGGAGATGGCCTTCCTCAACCGCGGCCTGACCATCGCGCTCCGCGACGAGCGGGTGCAGGAGGTGCCGACCGAGGAGCGCCGCGAGGTCACCTTCTGCTACAAGGGCGGCATCGCCGACTTCGTCCGCCACCTCAACCAGACCAAGACCCCGATTCACCGGTCGGTGATCGAGTTCGGTGCGGAGGGCGAGGGCATGGCGGTAGAGATCGCCATGCAGTGGAACGAGTCGTATGGCGAGTCGGTCTACACCTTCGCGAACACGATCAACACCCACGAGGGTGGCACCCACGAGGAGGGCTTCCGCGCCGCGCTGACCTTCATCGTCAACAAGTACGGCAGCGACAAGAAGTTGCTCAAGGCCGACGAGAAGCTCACCGGCGAGGACGTGCGCGAGGGCCTGGCCGCGATCGTCTCGGTCAAGCTGACCAATCCGCAGTTCGAAGGTCAGACCAAGACCAAGCTCGGCAACACCGACGTGAAGGGCTTCGTGCAGAAGGCCGCCAATGAATGGCTGGCCGACTGGCTCGAGCGCAACCCGGGTGAGGCGAAGACCATCATCACCAAGGCCTCGGCCGCGGCGCGGGCCCGGGTGGCCGCGGCGCAGGCGCGCCGGCTGGCCCGGCGCAAGTCGTTGCTCGAGTCCGGCTCGATGCCGGGCAAGCTTTCCGACTGCCAGTCCACCGACCCGCGCGTGTCGGAACTGTTCATCGTCGAGGGTGACTCGGCTGGTGGCTCGGCCAAGCAGGGGCGGGATCCGAAGACGCAGGCGATCCTGCCGATCCGCGGCAAGATCCTCAACGTGGAGAAGGCCCGTATCGACCGGGTGCTCAAGAACAATGAGGTGCAGGCCCTGATCACCGCGCTCGGCACCGGCGTCCACGACGAGTTCGACATCGAGAAGCTGCGCTACCACAAGATCGTGCTGATGGCCGACGCGGATGTCGACGGTCAGCACATCCGTACGCTGCTGCTGACCCTACTGTTCCGGTTCATGCGGCCGCTGGTGGAGCTCGGCCACGTCTTCCTGGCCCAGCCACCGCTCTACAAGATCAAGTGGAACAAGAAGGGCGACGACGCGCAGTACGCCTTCTCTGATCGGGAGAAGGACGGCCTGATCGCGCTGCGGCAGGAGAAGCGACCCAACGCGAAGCCCGACGATATCCAGCGGTTCAAGGGTCTGGGTGAGATGAACTATCCGGAGCTGTGGGAAACCACGATGAACCCGGCCACCCGTACGTTGCTGCAGGTCTCCCTCGACGATGCGGCCACCGCCGACCAGCTCTTCAGCGTCCTCATGGGCGAAGACGTGGAGGCCCGGCGGTTGTTCATCCAGCGCAACGCCAAGGATGTGCGCTTCCTCGACATCTAGCCCCGGCCCACGCGCCGCTCGGCTTACGTGGGGCCGACACGCCTGCGGCGGCCCGTAGCGGTGTGGTGACCGACGACCAACGAACGAGAATGGATGGAGACAGACGGACCGATGGACGAAGAGCTCGATCCCATCGACGGCAGCGGCGACCCGAACGGCGACACCGATGAGGGCGGCGAACCGGTAGACCTGGGTGACCGCATGCTCGGTGGCGGTCGCATCGAGCCGGTCGGGCTCGAGGTGGAGATGCAGCGCTCCTACCTCGACTACGCGATGAGCGTCATCGTCGGCCGAGCCTTGCCCGACGTGCGGGACGGGCTCAAGCCGGTGCACCGCAAGATTCTCTACGCGATGTACGACAGCGGGTTCCGGCCCGACCGCGGCTACGTCAAGTGCGCCCGCGTGGTCGGCGACGTGATGGGCAACTACCACCCACATGGCGACTCGGCCATCTACGACACCTTGGTCCGGATGGCTCAGCCATGGTCGCTGCGCTACCCGCTCATCGACGGCAACGGCAACTTCGGCTCACCGGGCAACGACCCGGCCGCGGCCATGCGCTACACGGAGTGCCGGCTCGACCCGCTCGCCATGGAGATGCTGCGCGACATCGACGAGGAGACGGTCGACTTCGGCCCGAACTACGACGGGCGTACGCAGGAACCAGCGATCTTGCCCGCCCGCTTCCCCAACCTGCTGGTCAACGGCAGCGCCGGCATCGCGGTCGGCATGGCCACCAGTATCCCGCCGCACAACCTGCGGGAGATCGCCGAGGCCGTGCAGTGGTGCCTGAGCCATCCGGAGGTGGACGAGGCGACGACCCTGGACGCGTTGGTCAAGGTCGTCAAAGGCCCGGACTTCCCGACCGCCGGGCTGATCGTGGGCACTACCGCGATCGAGGACGCGTACCGCACCGGGCGCGGGTCGATCCGCATGCGGGCGGTCGTCGATGTGGATGAGGACCGGCGGGGCCGGGCCTGCCTCGTCGTGACCGAGCTGCCCTACCAGGTCAACCCGGACAACCTCGCCGAGCGTATCGCCGAGCTGGTGCGCGAGGGCAAGCTCGCCGGCATCGCCGACATCCGGGACGAGTCTTCCGGGCGCACCGGCCTGCGGCTGATCCTGGTGCTCAAGCGGGACGCGGTCGCGAAGGTGGTGCTGAACAACCTCTACAAGCACACGCAGCTGCAGGAGACGTTCGGGGCGAACATGCTCGCCCTGGTCGACGGGGTGCCCCGGACGCTGAACCTGGCCCAGTTCTTGCGGCTCTACGTGGCGCACCAGATCGAGGTCGTCACCCGACGCACCCAGTACCGGCTGCGCAAGGCCGAGGAGCGCGCACATGTGCTGCGCGGTCTGGTCAAGGCGCTGGACATGCTCGACGAGGTGATCGCCCTGATCAGGCGCTCACCGACGGTGGAGGATTCCCGGGTCGGCCTGATGCGGCTGCTCGACGTGGATGAGATCCAGGCGACCGCGATCCTGGACATGCAGCTTCGCCGCCTCGCCGCGTTGGAGCGGCAGAAGATCATCGACGAGCTTGCTGAGATCGAGGTGAAGATCACTGAGCTGCGCGACATCCTGGCCAAGCCGGAGCGGCAGCGCTCGATCGTCTCGGACGAGCTCGCCGAGATCGTCAACAAGTGGGGTGACGAGCGGCGGACCCGGATCATCCCGTTCGACGGTGAGGTCTCGGTCGAGGACCTCATCGCGCGCGAGGACGTGGTGGTCACCATCACCCGCACCGGGTACGCCAAACGCACCAAGACCGATTCGTACCGCTCCCAGCGGCGCGGCGGCAAAGGCGTCTCCGGGGCGACGCTTCGCCAGGACGACATCGTCAGCCACTTCTTTGTCTGCTCCACCCACGACTGGATCCTGTTCTTCACCAACAAAGGCCGGGTCTACCGGGCGAAGGCCTACGAGCTGCCTGAGGCGAGCCGGATCGCCCGGGGCCAGCACGTGGCGAACCTGCTCGCGTTCCAACCCGATGAGCACATCGCCCAGGTGATCGAGATTCCCAACTACGGTGTCTCGCCGTACCTGGTGCTCGCCACCAAGAACGGCCTGGTCAAGAAGACGGCGTTGACCGAGTTCGACTCCAACCGGACCGGTGGCATCATCGCGGTCAACTTGCGTGACGACGACGAACTGGTCGGGGCGTCGCTGATCGGGCCCGACGATGACCTGCTGCTGGTGAGCAAGCAGGCCCAGGCGATCCGGTTCAGCGCGAACGACGATGCGCTGCGGCCGATGGGCCGGGCCACCTCGGGCGTGATCGGCATGCGGTTCGGTGACGGCGACGAGCTGCTGGCCATGGAGGTCGTGCGCAACGGCATGGACGTGCTGGTCGCCACCAACGGTGGATATGCGAAACGCACTCCGATCGAGGAGTATCCGGTCCAAGGCCGCGGCGGCAAGGGCGTGCTGACCGCTAAGATCACGGAGCGCCGAGGGGGTCTCGTAGGCGCCGTCGTCATCAGCCCGGACGACGAACTGTTCGCGATTACGTCGAATGGTGGTGTCATCCGTACTCCGGTGAAGCCGGTGCGGCGGACCCGGGACCGGAACACAATGGGGGTCAAGCTCATGGACCTTCCCGATGGTGTCACTCTGGTGGCCATCGCCCGCAACGCGGACGAGCCCGAGGATCAGGATTAGGCCAGGATCAAGCCCAGCATGAGGCGGCGGAAGAACGGATAGTGCCGATGACGGAGACACAGGCGAAGTCGGGAGTGGCGGGGGCCTCGACTGCACCGGACGCCGGGCCGGCCGATCCCCCGCAGTCCGCCGGCACCGGCGCCGCGGAGGCAACCGCCGACCAGGGCTCGGCGCCGCCTTCCGCAGCTGGCTCCTCTTCGTCTGCGGCCGCACCTTCCGACAGTTCCTCCGCGAGCTCCGGCGATAGGTCGGCGTCAGCAGGCTCCGCGGGGCACACTGGCGACGGCGCCCGCCCGCTCCACTCGCCGGTGCTCGCCGTCCCACCGTCGATCGCTTCGCCGGCCGAGCCTGCCGCGGCTGAGGTGGGCGAGACGACGGCTCCGATCCCGGCCGGACCACCCGCTCCAGCCCGCTCGCCGATGGTGGCCTCGCCGCCGTCCGTGGCGCCGACGCCAGTTAATCCACCACCCACTTCCGCTGCATCGGCGCCGGCCTCGTCGGCGCCGGTTGCTGCCGAGGCTGGATCGAGCACCACGAGCAGCGCTTCGACCGGAATCGGCGCCCCGGCTCCGGTTGGCCCCGCTCCGGCCCCGGTCGGCCCCATGACCGGCCCAGCCGCCGTGAACCGGCCGCCGGCCACGCCGGCGGTGGCGACCGCGACCGTGGTGCGGCCCTCGCCGACCCCGCCACCTACGCCGACCACCGGCGCCGCCGCGGGCACACCGCCGCTGACCCGTCCGGCCGATAGCCGCCCGGGCGAGACCACGTTGCGGACGGCGGCGGTCGCTCCCTCCCCGGTGGCTCCCGTACCGGTGGGTCCCGTACCGGTGGGTCCCGTACCTGTGGTGCCGGTGCCGCCGTCCGGCGCGGGTGCGGGTCTTCGGGGGGCCAGCGGTGGTTACCCGGTGATCACACCGTCGCCGTCGGCTCCCATGCCGGGCACAGCCACGCCGGGCACGATGACCGCACCGGGCATCGTCGCCGCCCGAGCGCCGGTCGCTGGCACCGGCACGCTGACCCGTCCAGCCGGGTCGCTGCCCGCCGTCAGCCCGTCCGCGATCGGGGCGGCCCGGGTCTCCGACGCCGTCCGCAGCGCCCGCGCCACCGTCGCGGGTGCGGTCCGGGGCCCCCGCCGGGCCCGGCTGCACCTCAAGCGCATCGACCCGTGGTCGGTGATGAAGTTCTCGTTCGCGGTGTCGCTGGTGCTCTTCGTGGTCGCGATCGTGGCCACCTCGGTGCTCTACCTGGCGTTGGACGCGATGGGCGTGTTCACCAGCCTCAACAAGGCGCTGTCGGACATGGTTGGCGAGGGCAGCAACAGCGGCGCCCTGAAGATCACCGCCAAGGGTGTGATCGGCACGTCGGTGCTGCTGGGCGCGGTGAACATGGTGCTCTTCACGGCACTCATGACGCTCGGTGCGTTCGTCTACAACGTCTGCGCCGACTTGGTCGGCGGTGTCGAGCTCACCCTGTCGGAGAAGGACTGATACCCGGTTGGGCGGCGATCTGCGCGTCCGGTAACGTTTGTCCTCGCGTCGCGGGGCTATAGCTCAGTTGGTTAGAGCGCAGAGCTGATAACTCTGAGGTCGCTGGTTCGATTCCAGCTAGCCCCACTCCCGGCCTGAGGTGAGGTGGTCCACCCATGTGGAAGAAGCTGTTCGTGCTCCTCGGCCTGATCGGCGCGGTGGCCTACGCCGCCCGGCGGCTCAAGGACGCGAACGACGAACGCGCCCTCTGGCACGAGGCCACCACCGCACCCGACCTCCGGTAGACGTCCGCTGCCGCCGGCGCGCGCACCACCGTCTGCGCCCGCCCCCTCCGCCCCCCCTCCCCCTCGAGATCTTGGATGAAACGAGGGCCGGGAGGCCCTCGTTTCATCCAAGATCTACCTGGGGCCGTAGCTCAACTGGCAGAGCACCGCCTTTGCAAGGCGGGGGTTAGGGGTTCAAGTCCCCTCGGCTCCACCAATCGCGCCACCGAAGAAACCCCGAGAGTGACCGCCGCGTGGCAAGTAGCCGGCGTACGTCTCGAATGTGATCTTCATTGGAGTTGTACGCAGGTGCAATTGTCAACACCTGCTGGCCGACGGCGAGGTGCTCGGATGTGATGGTGATACTCGCGGATGTTCAGCCGGGCGCCGGTCCCGTCGGCATGCGGCGCTCTGGAAGGGAACTACAGCGCCAGCAGTTGGGGCAGTACGGCCTTGAAGTAGAGCTTGGCGCCCGGTTTGGAGTAGTGGATGCC
>JBLNGJ010000638.1:0-13479 GCA_050264675.1 Micromonosporaceae bacterium | reverse complement strand
CCTAGAGCTCGCCGCTGTCGTCGATGTAGAGGCAGAACGGGTGCCCGACCGGGTCGAGCATGACCCGCACCCGCTCCTGTGGCTGGTACTCGGCGAGGGTGGCGCCGTCCTCGATCGCCTGGGCCACCGCCTCGTGCAGCTTGCCGACCTCGATGTCGAGGTGCAGCATCTGCTGCTGCTGGCCCGGCGCCGGTGGCCAGACCGGCCGCACGTACTCCGGTGAGGCGTGACAGGCCAGGTACGCGACGCCGCTGGGCGGGCCGACCGTGACCCAGGTCGGCTCGGCGTTGACGATCTTCCACCCGAGCAGGCGGGCGTAGAACTCGGCCAGCTCACGCGGGTCCGGGGCGTCCAGAACGACGCCCCAGTAGTGGTTGTCTTTGCGATCAAGCATGGCCACCATCCTGGCGCGCCCCGGGCGGCCGTGCTGACCCAACCGCGGTGTGTTCTGCTGGCAGGTATGGGGTGCACCCGATGACGCCGCGCGCCGGCGACGCCGGCGACACCGGCGAGACGCGGGACGGGGTGGCGCTGACCAACCTGGACCAGCCACTCTTCGACGAGGCCGGGGCGACCAAGCGCGACCTGATTGACTACATCGACGCGGTGAGTGGCCGGCTCGTTCCGGTGCTCACCGACCGGCTGCTCTCGGTGGTCCGGGTACGCCCGGGCCAGCCGCCGTTTATGCAGAAGAACGTGCCGAGCTACACCCCGCCCTGGGTGCGCACGGTGTCGCTGTGGGCCGAGAAATCCAAGCGGGAGGTCGCCTACGCGCTCGGCAATGACCGGCGCACCCTGCTCTGGTTCGCCAACCAGCGCGCCGTGGAGTACCACCCGTCGCTCGTGCGGGCCGACCGGTGGGACCGCCCCACCCACCTCGTGCTCGACCTCGACCCACCCGATGCCGGGGCCTTTGCGCTGGCCGTACGGGCGGCGCACCTGATCCGCGAGACGTTGGCCCAGGCCGGCCTCGCCGGTGCGGTGAAGACCAGTGGCGCCAAGGGGGTGCACATCTTCGTGCCGGTCGATCCACACTCGACGGCCGAGGAGATGGCCGCGGCCACCCGGGCCATCACCGCCCGCGCCGAGCGGCTCGACCCGGCGCTGGCCACCACCGCGTTCATGCTGGAGGACCGGGGCGGCAAGGTGTTCCTGGACTCCACCCGGGCCGGCGGGGCGACCGTGGTCGCGGCGTACAGCCCGCGGGTGCGCCCGGGCGTGCCCGTCTCGTTCCCGCTCGCCTGGTCGGACCTCGACCGGGTCGCGCCGGCCGAGTTCACCCTGCGCACCGCGATTGGGTTGTTGGGTGACCGCGACCCGTGGGCGTCGGAGATGCCGGCGCCGCAGCGGTTGCCGGCGGACCTGGTGGCGGAGGGCCAACAGATCCCGATCGCCCGGGTGCAGGCCATGCACGAGGGCAAGCGCCGCGCCCGGGCCCGCCGCGCCTGACGGCGCGTTCGGAGGATCCGCCCCGGCCGGCGCGGAAGCTACCGTGGCCCGGTGAATGCGCCGGTCGGCCGGGCGCGGCGGGTGGTCCCGCCGGTGCTGCTCGGCATCGTGGTGGTCGGGCTGATCGTCTCGGGCATCGGCCCTTACGACCGGCTCACCTGGTTCCTGGAGGTCGTGTGGGTGCTGCTGGCCATCCCGGTGGTGCTGCTCACCTGGCGCCGGTTCCCACTCACCACGCTGCTCTGCTGCCTGCTCGCCGTGCACGCGGTGATCCTCATGCTGGGCGGGCACTACAGCTACGCCCGCACGCCGTTCGGCTACTGGCTGCGTGACCTGTTCGGGCTCGCGCGCAACCCGTACGACCGCATCGGCCATTTCGCGCAGGGCTTCATCCCGGCGATCCTGGTCCGCGAGATCCTGGTGCGCCGCTCGCCGCTTCGGGGCAGTCGCTGGCTCGCCCCGCTCGTGGTCTGCGCCTGCCTCGCGTTCAGCGCGTTCTTCGAGATGATCGAGTGGTGGTCGGCGGTGCTGGGCGGGTCGGCCGCGGACGATTTCCTGGCCACTCAAGGTGACGTGTGGGACACCCAGTGGGACATGTTCCTGGCGCTGGTCGGCTCGATCACGTCGCTGATCGTGCTCAGCCGGGCGCACGACCGCCAGCTGGGTCGCCTGGCGTCCACGTAACCCGGCCGGTCATTGCAGGGTGGAGGCGAAGACTTCTTCCCGGGTGGCTTCCACGGCGGTCAGCAACGCCCCGTTGAGCACCGGATCGGCACCGACCTCGGTCGGCACCACCCGGGGTGAGACCGGCGCGAGCCGGGCCACCTGTTCCTGCACCCGATCGGCCAGCGCTGGACCGCCCGCGGTGCCGACCTCACCGGCGAGCACCACCAGCGACGGGTCGAGCACCACGCAGACGGAGACGACACCCAGCGCCACCCGCCGAGCCAGCTCGGTGAGGACCGGTTCACCCCTGGCGCCGGCGGCCCGTGCCGCGGCGAGGCCGCCGGCGGCGCTGGCCGAACGGAAGCCGTGGCCGCGGGCGAGGGCCCGTACCGTCTCGGAGCTGACCGTGCTCTGGAAGCCGGTCACCCCGTGGGGGTGGCGGACCCGGGCGTCGTCGAGCACCGGCTCGCCGGGCACCGGCAGGTAGCCGATCTCGCCGGCGGCCCCGGCGGCGCCGCGGTGCAACCGTCCACCGAGGACGACCGCGAGCCCGACGCCGCGGCCGATCCAGACCAGCACGAAGTCGTCCACGCCACGGGCCGCGCCCGAGCGGGCCTCGGCGATCGCGGCGAGGTTCACGTCGTTTTCGAACGTGACTGGCCGGTCGAGGTCGGCTCGCAGCGCGGCGAGCAGGCCGTGGTGCCAGTGCGGCAGGTCGAAGGCGAACGCGATGTCGCCGGTGGCCGGGTCGACCAGGCCGGGGGTGCCGAGCACCACCCGGCGAACCCGGGCCCACGGTGCGTCGGCGTGTTCGGCGGCTTCGATGACGGCCGCGTGCACCACACCGACCGGGTCATCGGCACCGTGGGTGGTGACCTCGACCCGTCCGGTGACGGCGCCGGTGATGTCGGCCGAGGCGGCGACCACCTGGCGCGGGCCGACCTCGACACCGACCACATAGGCGCTGCTCGGTACGACGGCGTAGAGCTGGGCGTTCGGCCCACGGCCACCGGCGAGCTCACCGACCCGGGCCACCAGCTGGCGCTCCTCCAGCCGTTCCACCAGCTGGGAGGCGGTGACCTTGGACAGGCCGGTGAGCTCACCGAGCTGGGCCCGGGTCAATGGCCCTCGTTCCAGCAGCAATTCGAGCGCGGCGCGGTCGTTGATCGCGCGCAGCAGGCTGGGGGTGCCGGGCTGTCGCGGTTGACTCATTCTGATAACGGCCCCTAGCGCTTAGGAAAGTTTCCTATTAGATTCTGCGACCGTACGGGATGTGCACAGAGTAGGGGTAGGCCCGTAGCGGTCCGGGTCAACCCATCACCGGAGGAGGCCGCCAGTGACGACACCCGGGCTTCGCGCCCATGCACCGGGGGAACACCTCGCCCGGAGCATAGGTGGCCGGCGCTCGGGACGGCGGTCGCGCGCGGTCGGGCCGGCACTGGTGACCGCATGAGCCTCACCCTGCGCGGTCTGGCCCTGCGTACGCTCCTGCCGGCCTTTCCGGGCACCCGCCCGCCCGGCTGGGCGCTGCACCTGGTCGAGCAGGGCCTGGGCGGCTACGCCCTGTTCGGCTACAACATCGCCGACCCGGCGCAGATCGCGGCGCTCACCGCGGCGCTGCGCTCGGCCCGCGACGACGTGATCATCGCCACCGACGAGGAGGGCGGCGACGTCACCCGTCTCTGCTACGCCGAGGGCAGCCCCTACCCGGGCAACGCCGCGCTCGGCGTGGTCGACGACGTCGAGCTGACCCGCGGCATCTACCGGGCCATCGGCGACGAGCTGGCCGCGGCCGGCATCACCCTCGACATGGCGCCCGCGGTCGACGTGAACACCGCCGATGACAACCCGGCCATCGGTACGCGCAGCTTCGGCGCCGATCCGGCCCGGGTCGCCGCGCACGCCGCGGCGGCGGTGGCCGGCCTGCAGTCGGCCGGCGTCGCCGCCTGCGCCAAGCACTTCCCGGGGCACGGCGCCACCGCCATGGACTCCCATCACGAACTGCCCATCGTGGACGCCTCCCGGGAGCTGCTCCGGGCCCGGGAGCTGCCGCCGTTCCAGGCGGCCATCGCGGCCGGCGTCCGTTCGGTCATGACCGCACACATCCGGGTGCCGGTGCTCACCGGCGACGAGCCAGCCACATTCAGCGCGGCCGTGCTCATCACCCTGCTCCGCGACGAGCTCGGCTTCACCGGCGCGGTGATCTCCGATGCGCTGGAGATGCGGGGCGCGTCCGGAGTGATCGGAATCCCGGAGGCGGCCGTGCGCGCCCTGATCGCCGGCAACGACCTGCTCTGCTTCGGCGGAGAGCTGGCCAAGTCACCCGAGGCCGAGGCGGTCATCGAGGCCAGCGCCACCGCGATCGTCGAGGCGGTGCGGGCGGGCCGGTTGGGCGCCGCGCGCCTCGACGCCGCCGTGGCCCGCAACGCGGCGCTCGCCGGTGGGTCGGCACCGCCGGCCGGCGGCGGATCCGACCCGGACCTCGGCCTCGCCGCCGCCCGGCGGGCCCTGCGTATCGAGGGCACCCTGCCCGAGGCGCTGCACCGGGGCATCGTCATCCAGCTGGAGCCGCCGGCGACGGTCGCCGTGGGCGAGGTGCCGTGGGGGCTTGCGCCCTACGTCACCGGGGTGGAGACCGTGCGCATCGACGGCAACGGTGATGGCGGCCGGGATCGGGCCGACGCGATCGCCGCCCGGGCGAGCGACCGGCCCGTCGTGGTGGTCAGCCGGGACACCCACCGCCACCCGTGGGCACGCTCCCTTGTGGAGCTGCTGAGCCTGCGCCATCCGGCCGTGGTGCTGGTCGAGATGGGGTGGCCGACCGCCTGGCGGCCCGACGGGGCGCGGGCCTACGTGGCTACCTACGGCGCGTCCCGGGCCAACGCCAGGGCCGTGGCCGAGGCGCTGCTCCTGCCCTGAGCCCGGCCCGGGCGACGATCATGGTTCGGTGGACCCGACACGCCGCCGACCAGGGACCTAAGTTCATGATCGGCGGCAGGATCAGCGGCCGCTGGTCGCCGAGGCGTGCACCAGGGTCCGGATGTGGCGCAGCAGCACGGAGAGCGCGGCCAGGTCGGCCCGCGACTCGTCGAACTCGCCGATGGCGTGCCGGACCCGCAGCACCGCCGAGGGGTTGGTCTCCTCCCACTGGGCCACCTGGTTCTCGGGCGAGGCGGCGGGATCGGAGGCGGCCAGCACCTCGGCGGTGAGCGCGGCCAGCGCTGCGTAGAGGTCGTAGCGCAGGGCCATCCGGGCCAGTGTCTGCCAGCGATCCTCCCGCGGCAGCGCGGAGATCTTCGAGAGCAGGTCGTCGGCGCGGAAGTGGTCGGAGAGCACAAAGTAGGTGCCGGCGACCTCGGCCACGTCCCGACCGGTGGTGCGGGCGACCTCGACGACGTCGAGCAGGCCGAAGCCGTACATCACCCGAGTGGCCCAGTCGGCCACCTCCTCCGGCACGCCACCGGCGACCACGCCGGCCGTGTGCTCGCGCAGCGCTTCGCGCTCGCGGCCGTGCACGAGCGTGCTCAGCTCGGGCAGCAGCTTGGTCACCCCCGGACGCAGCCGTTCGATCTCGGCCGTGACGTCGATCGGCGAACGGCGGTTGGCCACGATCCAGCGCACGGCCCGGTCGATCAGCCGGCGCACCTCGAGGTACATCCCGGTCTGGGTGTCGGCCGGTGCGCGGCCGTCGAGGCCCTCGATCGCGTGCCAGAGCGCGGGCAGGCCGTAGACGTCACGCACCACGACGTAGGCGCGCAGGATGTCTTCGGGCGTGGCGCCGGTCTCCTCGGCCGCGCGGTAGACGAAGGAGATGCCGCAGCGGTTGACCATCTCGTTGACCAGCGAGGTGGTCACGATCTCGCGCCGCAGCGCGTGGCCGGACATGCGCTCGGCGTAGTGCTCGCGCAGCGCGGTCGGGAAGTACTCCTGCAGCACCTCGCCGGTCCAGGCCTCGTCGGGCAGGGACGACTCGACCGTCTGCCGCTTGAGGGTGATCTTGATGTACGCGAGGAGCACGGCGAGCTCGGGTGAGCTCAGCCCGGTTCCGGCCGCCGCCCGCAGCTCCAACTCCTCGTCGGTGGGTATCGCTTCGAGCGACCGGTCGAGTTGGCCGGCCCGCTCCATGTCGGCGATCAGCCGCCGGTGCACCGGCAGCAGCGAGCGGGCCTGCATCCGCGCGTTCCCGAGCGCGCAGTTCTGGTCGTAGTTGTCCCGCAGCACCAGCGCCGCCACCTCGTCGGTCATCGCGGCGAGCAGCTTGTCGCGGTCGGCCCGGCTCAGCTCGCCGGCCGCCTCGACCGCGCCGAGCAGGATCTTGATGTTCACCTCGTGGTCGGAGCAGTCCACGCCGGCGGAGTTGTCGATGAAGTCGGTGTCGATATGGGCGTGGCGCACGTCGGCGACGAGGCGGCCGCCGCGCTGGGCGTACTCCACCCGTCCGCGCTGGGTCAGCCCGAGGTTGCCGCCCTCGCCGACGACGGTCGCCCGGACCTGGCGTCCGTTGACCCGTATCCCGTCGTTGGCCTTGTCGCCAACCTCCACATGCGACTCATCGGAGGCCTTGACGTAGGTGCCGATGCCGCCGTTCCAGAGCAGATCCACCGGCGCCTGCAGGACCGCCCGCATCAGCTCGGCCGGGGCCATCGTCGGTGGCGCGCTCTCGGGCAGGCCGAGCGCGACCCGCGCCGGTGCGCTGATCGGGATCGCCTTGGCGGTGCGCGGCCAGACCCCGCCGCCGGCCGAGATGAGCGAGCGGTCGTAGTCGTCCCAGGACGAGCGCGGCAGGTCGAACAGGCGCCGGCGCTCGCCGAACGAGCTCGCCGCGTCGGGCTGCGGGTCGATGAAGATGTGCCGGTGGTCGAAGGCGGCCACCAGCCGGATGTGCTCGGAGAGCAGCATCCCGTTGCCGAACACGTCGCCGGACATGTCGCCGACGCCGACCACGGTGAAGTCCTGGCTGGCGGTGTCGATGCCGCGCTCCCGGAAGTGGCGGGTCACCGACTCCCAGGCCCCGCGCGCCGTGATCGCCATCTTCTTGTGGTCGTAGCCGGCCGAGCCGCCGGAGGCGAACGCGTCGCCGAGCCAGAAGCCGCGCGCGAGCGAGATCTCGTTGGCGATGTCGGAGAAGGTGGCGGTGCCCTTGTCGGCCGCGACGACCAGGTACGGGTCGTCGGTGTCGTGGCGCAGCACCTCACGGGGCGGCACGACCGCGCCGTCGACGAGGTTGTCGGTGATGTCCAGCAGCGCGCCGATGAACTGGCGGTAGCAGGCCACGCCTTCGGCCGCCACCGCCTCCCGGTCGGTGGCCGGAGGCGACTGCTTGAGCACGAAGCCGCCCTTGGCGCCCACCGGCACGATCACCGCGTTCTTCACCATCTGCGCCTTGACCAGACCGAGCACCTCGGTGCGGAAGTCCTCGCGCCGGTCTGACCAGCGGATGCCACCGCGGGCCACCGGGCCGAAGCGCAGGTGCACGCCCTCGAACCGGGGCGAGTAGACGAAGATCTCGAAGCGGGGCCGCGGGGCCGGCAGGTCGGGGATCGCTTGGGGGTCGAGTTTGAAGGACACATAGGACTTTGGTCGCCCGCCGTCGGCCCGCTGGAAGAACGAGGTGCGCAGCGTCGCCTGCACCAGCGTCAGGTACGAGCGCAGGATGCGGTCCTGGTCGAGTGAGGCGACCCCGTCCAGCTGCGTCCGGATCTGCTCCACCAGATCCTTGGCCTGGGTCGCCCGGTCCTCATCGCTGGCGTCCAGGCCGGGGTCGAGCCGGGTCTCGAAGAGCGCGACCAGCAGCGCGGCCAGCCGCGGATAGCTGGCGAAGGTCGATTCCATGTACTCCTGGGAGAAGACCGTGCCGGCCTGGCGCAGGTATTTCGCGTACGACCGCAGCACCACGACCTGCCGCCAGGTCAGCCCGGCCAGCAGCACCAGTTGGTTGAATCCGTCCACTTCGGCCTCACCGCGCCAGGTGGCAGAGAACGCGTTCTCCACCTTGGCCCGCACCTCGGCCAGCTCCCGGGCGCCCGGCGGCAGGGTGAGCCCGAAGTCGTAGACGTGGATGGTGCCGTCGGCCCGACGTACCTCGTACGGGCGCTCGTCGGCCACCCGTACGCCCAGCGAATGCATCACCGGCAGCACGTCCGAGAGCACCATCGCCTCGCCGTACCGGAAGACCTTGAACCGCACGTCGTCATCGTTCTTGCGGCGCCGGAACAGGTGCAGCGCGAGCTCGCCCGGCTGGTCCAGCAGCTCCAACTTGGCCAGGTCCTGCACCGCCTCCATCGGGGTGTGCGAGTCCTTGTAAGTCTCCGGCAGCGCGCTGCCGTAGCGTGCGTCGAGGAACTTGGCCTGGTCCTCAGGCACCTTGCGCTCGAGGGTGCGGGTGAAGTCATCCTCCCAGCGCCGGGTCGCCTCGGCGATCTGCGCGGTGAGCAGGTCGGCGTCGATCTCACCGGGTCGGATCGCCGGATCCGTGCGCACGATGAAGTGGATGCGGGCCGACGTCGACTCGGTGACCCGGGTGGTGTAGTCGACGCCGACCCCGTTCAGCTCGCGCAGCAGGATCTTCTGGATCTTCAGTCGGCTGGCCGTGGTGAACCGGTCCCGGGGCAGATAGACCAGGCAGGAGACGAAGCGGCCGTACTGGTCTTTGCGGGCGAACAGCTTGACCTGGCGCCGCCCGGCCAGCCGGAGCACGCCCATGACCGTGTGGAACAGATCGTCCACGGTGATCTGGAAGAGTTCCTCGCGCGGATAGTCCTCGAGGATGGCCAGGAGATCCTTGCCGGAGTGCCCGCGCGGGCTCAGCCCCGACCGGGCGATCACCTCGGCGACCTTGCGTTTGACCACCGGCAGCTCCCGCACCGAGGTGAGGTAGGCGGCTGAGGTGAACAGGCCGAGGAAGCGGCGCTCGCCGACCACGTTGCCATCCGGGTCGAAGATCTTGAACCCGATGTAGTCCAGGTACGCGGAGCGGTGCACGGTCGAGCGGGAGTTGGCCTTGGTGATGATGAGCAGCCGCTTCTCCAGCACCTTCGCGTACGCCTCGGGGCTCATCGAGGAGAGCGCGCGGGCCCCGCTCGGGTCGGTGCGCAGGATGCCCAGTCCGGTGCCGAGCACGGCCTTGAGTCGTTTGCCCTTCTCGGCCAGCCGGTACTCGCGGTAGCCGAGGAACGTGAAGTGGTCATCGGCGAGCCAGCGCAGCAACGCGATCGAGTCGCTGATGTCCTTGTCAGGCACCGGCAGCTGGGCGGTGGCGAGCTCGTCGGCGAGCGAGAGCGCCTGCAGCCGCATCCGCGACCAGTCCTCGACGGCCTCCCGCACGTCGGTGAGCACCCGCTGGATGTCACGGCGCAGCGACGCCAGCAACTCCTCGTCCCGCTGGCGGTCGACCTCGATGCGCATCCAGCTCTCCACCAGGTCGCCGGCGCCCACGTCGTCGGGCTCCACCTCCGGCATCACCTGGATCAGCGCGCCGAGCGCCTCGCGGCGCAGCACCAGCTGGGGATGGGCGAGCAGGTCGATGTCGAGGGAGCGCAGGGTCAGCGCCGCGGTGACCGAGTCGACCAGGAACGGCATGTCGTCGGTGACGATCTGGATGACGGTGCGATCGTCGGCCGGCTCGACCACGAGCTTCAGCTCGCCCGGCAGCCGCTGCTCCGCCAGGCGCAGGTGCTCGCGCGTCGCGGTGAGCATCTCCGCCGGCGTACGCCCGACCAGCTCCTCGTCCGAGGCCAGCCGCCAGAACCGGTTGACCAGCTCGGCCAGCGCCGGCTCCCCGGTCGCCGCGGCCATCGCCATCGCGTCGGCCACCAGTCGGTCCAGGTTCGGAACGGATGACTCCAGCTCGGCCTCCTCGCCGTCGTCGGATTCCCGCCCGACGGCGGGGCCGGCGTCGTCCCGTCCGGAGGATGCGTTGAGTTCACGACTCTTCGTGCTCACGGCAACATCTTTCGCTCGCAACTGCGGGGCTCGCTGCGCTCGCTCCTCGTGCTCACGGCACGCGCGTCCATCACATGTCCTTCCCACCGCACTGTGGGGTTTCTTCCCGCTCAGCCTAGGACGTAACGTCGACGACGGCCGCCCGGGATGTGGCGCGCCGGGCAGGAGGACGCCCATGCGACAGAACCTGTCGACGCGACCGCTGCGCTGTGTCACCGCCGCGATCGTCGCCGTCATCACGCTTGCCGCGCTGGGCGCCTGTACCCGAACCGGCGGGGCCCAGCCGGTGCTGCAGGCGTTCCTCGCCGGCTGGTCGGCCGGGACGCTGGACAAGGTCGGCTTCCTCGACGCCAACGGTGCGCCCATCGCCGCCGCCGACGTGGCGACACAGATCAAGTCGCTCGGCGGCGACCTCGCCAACCGTCCGATCACTCTGGCGGCGGGTCGGCCGAGCGAGCGCGGCGACGACGCCACCGCAACCGTCAACGTCGCCTGGGCGGCCACCGACCGGGTGACCTGGCGGTACCAGACGACGGTGCGGATGCATCGAAAGGACGGCGCCTGGCGGGTGGTGTGGACCCCGTCCACCGTGCAGGCCGACCTCAAGGCCGGCGACGCCCTCGCGCTGCGTGTGCTGCCAGCGACGCGGGCCGGCATCCTCGACGGCGCCGGCGAGGCGATCATCACGGCCCGCCCGGTCGTGGTGGTCGGGGTGGAGCCGCGGCGCATCACCGATGCGCCCAAGCTCATCGCGGACCTCGCCGCCGCCTTCGCGGTCGCCGGGGTGGATGTCGACCTGGCCGACCTGCCCGCGCGCATCGCCGCCGCGAAGCCCGACGCGTTCGTCGAGGTCGTCACGCTGCGCCGGGAAATCTACGACGGCATCCGCGCGCGCATCCACGACCTGGCCGGCACCGCGTTCCGCGAGGAGACCCGGCAGCTCGCGCCCAGCCGCACGTTCGCCCGGGCGCTGCTCGGCACGGTCGGGCCGGTGCTGAAGGAGCAGCTGGACGCGCACCCGGGCCGGTACCAGGTCGGCGACGAGGTCGGCCAGTCGGGGCTGCAGGAGGAGTACGACGACCAGCTGCGCGGCACACCCGGTGTCTCCATTCTGGTCACCGCCCGGGCCGGCGCGACCGAGGCGACGAGCGGAACCGAGCACGAGGTCTTCCGCACCGAGCCGGCCGCCGGCCCGCCGCTGGCGACCACACTGGACCAGCGGGTGCAGAACGCCGCCGACGCCGCGCTGGCCCACCAGCCGCTGCGCGCCGCGGTGGTCGCGGTGCGGGTCAGCGACGGCGCGATCCTTGCCGTGGCCAACGGCCCCAACGGAAGTGACCTCAACCTTGCCCTCACCGCCCGGGTGCCGCCGGGCTCCACGTTCAAGATGGTCACCGCCTTGGGGTTGTTGGACGCCGCAGCGCTCACCCTGGACACGCCGGTGAACTGCCCGGGCACCTTCACCGTCGAGGGGCGCACGTTCACCAACGCCAACAACTTCGCCCTCGGTGTGGTGCCGTTCCGGGTCGACTTCGCCAAGTCGTGCAACACCGCGTTCGCCTCGCTCGCGCCCAAGCTCGGCCCGGACGGCTTGGCCAGGGCGGCCGCCTCGGTCGGCGTCGGGGTGCCGTGGCAACTGGGCACCGAGGCGTTCACCGGGTCGGTCGCCACCAACGCCACCCCGGTCGAGGCGGCGGCCGCGGCGTTCGGTCAGGGCACGACCCAGGTGAGCCCGGTTGCGCTCGCGGTCGCGGCGGCGTCGGTGGCGCGCGGCACCTGGCTGCCGCCCCGACTGGTCATCTCGGCCGGGGCGGGTCCGCCGTCGGCGAACCCGGTCGCGCTCAACCCGGCCGCCGTCACCGCGCTGCGCACGATGATGCGTGAGGTGGTCACCGGGGGCACCGGGGTCGCGCTGCTCGACGTGCCTGGCGATCCGGTCTACGCCAAGACCGGCACGGCCGAGTATGACAACGTGCCGGCGCACACCCATGCCTGGACCATCGGATGGCGTGGGCCGGTCGCGTTCGCCGTCTTCGTGGAGCAGGGCGGCGCCAGCACCAGCACGGCCGTACCGATCGCCGAGGCGTTCCTTCGCGCCCTATGACCTGCGCGCGCTCTGACCTGCGCCCTCTGATCCTCAGCCGCCCGGCGGTCAGGCGACGTCGCGGCGGCTGAAGGTGAACATCGCCCCGCCCACCAGCAACGCGGTGAGCAGGCCGATCACCCAGGCTGACGAGGCCATCGTGATGACGTACTCGCGCGGCTCACACTGATCGAAGCTGAATCGGCACACATCGTAGTCGTAGAGCGTGAGCGACTTGTTGAGCCAGCCCACCACGTACGGCACGAGCGTGAACCGCTCCGGGAAAGCCACCTGAAGCTGGCCGAAGACGATCCGCGTACCCACCTCGAACACGAGCAGGTACCCGATGAACACGCCAAGTGCCATCGCGGTGTGCCGGCCGAGCGAGGCGAGCGCGAAGCCGATCGCGGCGGCGATCAGCGCGAGCGCCAGGATCCGCACCGACGTCAGCGCCGTCGAGCGCCAGAAGCCGGCGGTGGCGCCGGCCGTTGAGCCGGCGGCGGCGGCGATCGTCCACAAGGTACCGAGCCAGGCCACGAGGATGCCGGTGCAGGCGGCGAGCACACCGAGCAGCCCGCTGCCGAGCTTCGTGGCGAGCAGGGGCAACCGGCGTGGACGCCACAACAGCAGGTTGGTCAGGCCCCCGGAGGTCCATTCCGCACCGATGAAGGACGCCCCGACGACGAACGCGAACAGGCACAGGATCGCGGCGGCGAGGTAGAGCACACCGTCGGCCTCGCGCACGAACACGAACTGGCGGGGCAGCAGCGAGTCGGTGTAGAGGTCGATGTCGATCGAGGTGGGGTCCTTGGCCCGAAGCTGCTCACAGTCGAAGCCTGGACCGAACTTGCCCGGAGTTCCGCCGTTCTGATTGGCCAGGCACTCCTGGTAGATCTGTTCGTTCGCGCGTATCTGGTCGTCGATCTGGGCCTGCGCCCGCGCGCGGGCCTCGGCCCGCACCTGATCGTTGATCGGCGTCGTGTTCGCGGCGTAGCCGATCGCGATCAGCGCCAGCACGCCGAGGACGAACGCGATCATCGCGAGGACGAACCGGCGCGCGAAGAACCGGCGCAGCTCCGCGTCGACGAGACCGGCGAGGCTCGGGCGTCCCCGGGCCGGACCAGCGCCGGCCTCGGCGATCGGGGTCGTCTGGTTGGTCACGCCCGGCCTCCCGTCGTGAGCACCGGCTGGGCCGAGTCGTCGACCTGGCGGTGCACGCCAGGCTCGGGCATCGTGCCGGTGAGGGTCAGGAACACGCTTTCCAGGTCGGGCGTGAGCGGGGTCAGCTCACGCACCCACAGGCCCTGACCACCGAGAGCCTGGGTGATCGCGGCCGGGTC
>JBLNGJ010000637.1:0-4352 GCA_050264675.1 Micromonosporaceae bacterium | reverse complement strand
GCCGCCGTGCTGCTTCGCGAAGATCCAGTTCTGCAGCGCCGACCGGGCCCCGCCGACGTGGAACATTCCCGTCGGAGACGGCGCAAACCGCACACGTACCATCACGGTTTCAGCGTAGGGTCGGGGTCGCCGGGCCCGGCAACCAGGCTTCCAGGCGCCTTCACCACCATCCGGGGCGGCTGGAGGAAGTCCGCCTTATCGGGACAAGCGCGGCACTGTCCGGTTGCTGGATGTCGGGGCTGGAGTGGACTGGGTAACCTTCTGATCAGCCGAACCAGTGCACCCCACCCGTGCGTAGTACCGTGCGGCGACCAGTGCGGGTCGGCGTCGCCAGATCAAACGTCTCGACAGGGGAGCACGTGATGGGCACGCATAGATGGGCAGGTGCGCGGCGCCGCCTCGTCGGCGCGTGTGCGGTCATCCTCACGATCGGAATTGTCACCGGCTGTGCGTCCCAGGGCGCGCGTTGGCAGTCCGGCCCGCCGAGCCCCACCCCGGGCGCGTCCAGTCTGACCGTCACGCCCGCCGCGGACGCCAAGGATGTCTCCCCGGCCGATCCGGTCAAAGCCGAGATCGCCTTCGGTCACCTGGACACGGTCACCCTGACCAACCCCCAGGGCAAGGTGGTCAAGGGCGACTTCAACGCCGACAAGAGCGCATGGACCAACTCCGAGGCGCTGGGCTACAACAAGACCTACAAGCTTGTCGCGAGCGGCGTCGGCGACGACGGCCAGCGACACGAGCAGACGCTCTCCTTCACCACGGTCAAGCCGAAGAACCTGACCCTGCCCTACCTGCGGGCCAACCTGTTCACCCTGCTGGACAAGAAGACCTACGGTGTCGGCCAGCCGATCGTGGTGTGGTTCGACGAGCCGATCACCGACAAGGCGGCGGCCCAGCGCACCCTCACCGTCACCACCGACCCGCCGGTGGACGGCGCCTGGCACTGGTTCGACAATCGGGAGCTGCACTGGCGGCCGCAGAGCTACTGGACCCCGGGCACCAAGGTGACCGTCGACGCCAAGGTGTACGGGCGCAACCTCGGCAACGGACTCTACGGCCAGGAGGACGTGACGGCCTCGTTCACCATCGCCCCGCACGCGCGCATGCTCGTGGTCGACGCGGCCACCCAGCGGATGAAGATCTACATCGACGGGCAGCAGCTGACCACCGTCGCCGGCAAGGACATCTCCAACGGCTTCCCGATCGCCACCGGCAAGAGCCAGGTCGAGAACGGGGTCGACTTCCGCACCTACAGCGGTGTGCACGTGATGATGGAAAAGCACGACGTCAAGCAGATGAAGTCATGCAACCCCGACGGCACCGGCATCTGCGACCCGACCTCGTCCAACTACTACGTCAGCGACATCAAGCTCGCCATCCGCATCTCCAACAGCGGCGAGTTCGTGCACCTGCGGGACTGGTACGTCTCGTCCATGGGCGGCCCGAACCACCGCTCCCATGGCTGCGTCAACGTCGGCACCCCGTACATCAACTGGATCTACGAGAACTTCGGCTCCGGCGACATCGTCAACGTGCTCAACACCGGCAAGACGCTCAGCGTCCGGGACGGGCTCGGCGACTGGATCATGCCGTGGGACGAGTGGGTGAAGGGCAGCGCCCTCTAGGCAGTGGTTCGGCCGCGCAGGGAACTACGGGCGCTAGCCAGGCCCGTGTACGGGCCGGAATGCCGAGCCCGTCCGGCGCGTGCCGTCTGCGCTCACGAGCAGGCAGACGATCCGGTGCCCCCGGCCGTAAGGCTGGGAGAAGTCGAGCAGCCAGATGCGCATCGCGATGGAAGGATCGCCGGACGCGCCGGGCGCATATCCGTCGAGCCGGTGTGCGCATGCCGTTCGGGAGTACCGGTCGAGGCTGGCGATCTGGGGCTGATAGTCGAAGGTGGCGAACACCTCCGCGTCGTGCGGTCGCCGGCACGATACGCGGGGAACCCGGTCGGCGCCGGGGTCGCTCACCCGGTTGAGGCAGTCACCGGAGGAGACGTAGCGCGGGTCGACCTGCTCGACACCGGCGATGCGCGGCCAGGCGGCGATGCCGAGCACGAGAAGCAGGACCACGGCGGAGGCACCGATGCCACTCACGGCCAGGGCCCACCCGCGTTGGCCGGTCCGCCTGATCTGGCGCAGCGCGATGATGCCGCAGACGATGCCCGGCACACCACCGAAGACGCTCAAGACCAGGGATGCGACCGCGAGGCGGTTCAGCGTCGGCGGCTCGGGCGGGCGGGGTGGCAGCCAGTCCGACGGTTGGTCCTGCTCGGCCTCACCCATGGCCGGAACCTAGCAGCGGTGCCCGGGCGCCGGTTGCCCCGCCGACCCAGCGCACGGATAACGCCGTCGAGACCTAACCGCGGTGCGCCCGGATCACATCCCGGTACCACCCGAACGACGCCCGCGGGGTGCGCGCCTGGGTGGCAAAGTCCACGTGCACCAGGCCGAAGCGTTTGGTGAACCCCTCGGCCCACTCGAAGTTGTCCATCAGCGACCAGACAAAGTAGCCGCGCACGTCGACACCGCCGGCGACCGCCTGGGCCACGGCCCGGATGTGTGCGTCGAGGTACGCGATCCGGTCGTCGTCCACAAAGGAGCTAGACGCGGCCGCGTCCGGCCCGTCCTCAAACGCGGCGCCGTTCTCGGTGATGTAGACCGGTGGCAGCCGATCGCCGTAGCGTTCCCGCAGCCTGAGCAGCAGTTCCCGCAGCCCGTCGGGCACCACCGGCCAGCCGAAGTTCGTGGTCGGAAAGCCTTCGAGCAACCGCATGTCGTAGGGCAGCAGCTCGGTGCTGGGCGCCCCGATGCCGGTGGGGTTGTAGTAGTTCACGCCGAGCGCGTCCACCGGCGCCGCGATCATGGCGAGGTCGCCCGGGCGGACCAGCCCGTTGGCGCTCTCCTCGAGCAGCTGGTGTGCGCCGGAGAAACCGTCCAGGCCGGACGGGTAGCGGCCGAACAGCAGCGGATCGGTGTAGAGGTGGTTGACGAACGCGTCATAGGCCGCGGCCGCGCTCCGGTCGGCGTCGGTGGCACTGACGCGTTCCCCGTCCGGGCCGACCGCCCAGCCGGGGGAGTAGTTGTTGGCGATGGCGATCGGCGAGCCGGTGTGCGGGCGCAACGCGGCCACGGCCAGGCCGTGCCCGAGCAGTTGGTGGTGGACCACCGGGAACGGGTCGTCGTAGAGATGCGCCCCGGGCGCGTGCAAGCCCCACAGGTGTGCGATCACGGTCGTCACCGCGGCCTCGTTCAGGGTGATCCACAGACGGACCCGGTCGCCGAGGGCAGCACCCATCAGGCCGGCGTACTCGGCGAAGCGCAGCGCGGTCTCCCGGGCCGGCCAGCCGCCCTCATCCTGCCGCGCCTGGGGCAGGTCCCAGTGGTAGAGGCTCGCCACCGGTTCGATGCCCCGGGCCAGCAACGTGTCGACCAACCGGTCGTAGAAGGCGATGCCGCGCGGGTTGGCCGGACCGGTCCCGTCCGGCTGGATCCGCGGCCAGGCGATCGAGAACCGGTACGCCGAGACGCCGAGCTCGGCCATGAGCGCCACGTCCTCGCCGTAGCGGTGGTAGTGGTCGCACGCGACGTCCCCTGTGGAGTCATCGGCGATGTTGCCCGGCTCGTGCGTGAAGGTGTCCCAGATGGAGCGACCGCGGCCGTCCTCGTCGGTGGCGCCTTCGATCTGGTACGCCGAGGTGGCCACGCCCCAGCCGAAGCCGGGCGGCAGCGCTGGTGAGGTCACGGACGAAGCGTAGATCAGCACCCGTTCAGTGGCGGGAGATCGAACGGTCGACCCGGGCCCGCCAACCGTTGTCCCGGGCCCGCGGGCGCAGCGTGCTCAGCGCCGCGACCGCCCCGCCGACCAGCCCGGCGAAGTCGAACCGGTCGCCCTCGCGCCCCTTCTGGATGAGGAACGCGAGCCCGGCCGAGTTGCTGGTGGCCCAGCCTCGGCGCGCGCCGACCCGGTGCGCACCGGCCCCGTCGTGTTCGGTGACGAGCTGGATGTCGAAGGGGTACGCGACGATGCCCACGCCCTTCGTGACCACCATCCGGGCCTGCGCGCGCTGGCGCCCCAGGCGGCGGGCGAGCCAGCCGGGGCGTGGTGTCTCCACGACCACCTCTACGCCGTCGCCGTGCTCGCCGGCGTCGTGCCCGGCTGCGACCGCGCGCACCATGCCGATCACGGCGGTCGCGTCCGACCGCCGGAACGTGACCCAACCCGCCTCCGCTCCGGCGCTCACCGCTCCGGCGTCCGCCGCACTCAAGACCCGCACGGCGCCATGGTGCCAGCGCCGGCCCGACCGCGCTGTCCCCCGCGCGCGCCCCGCCCCGACCTCCCTCCCTCTC
>JBLNGJ010000636.1:0-9656 GCA_050264675.1 Micromonosporaceae bacterium | reverse complement strand
CCGCGCGGGCGGCCAGTCGGGCTCGTCGTCGCCACTGTGCTGGGTGGAACCACGGAAGCCGGCCCGCGACACCGACCGGAGCACCCCGGCCACGGCGGCGGCGAGGTCGCCGGCGCCCGAGGCGAGCCGCTCGGACAGGTCCGGGTCGGGTTCGCGCATGGCTGCGATCACCCGGCAGATGGGGCAGACACAGCACTCGTCGCTGCCGGTGGCGAAGCCGCCCGAACGCCCCGCCGCGGGGCCGGAACCATGCGTGGCTTCTCTCGCGAACGTCGAGAAGCCGCGGGCGGCCATGGCAAGTGAGCCGATGGCCGCGGCGACGAGCCGCTCGGCCTCCTCACGTACCGGATCGGTGGTCAACCTACTCGCCTCCGCCTGACTCGACCCGCCGCTTGAGCTCGTTGAGCGCGGTGTCCATGATGACCTTCTCCGCCTTGCGTTTAAACATGCCGAGCATGCCGATGGCCAACTCGACCGCGAGCGTGTACGTCACGGTGGTGGTGCCGTCGCCGTTGTCGACGAGGTCGTAGGAGCCGTCCTGCGTCTTCTGCATCTTCGACGCCTCGGTCAGGTGCCACTCGATGCGGGAGATGTCATCGGCGTACTCGTAGCGCAACGTGTACTCGTCGGCGACCACACCGGCGTCGAGGGCGAACCGGACCTGGCTGGCGTACCCGTCCTCGTACTCCTCGAGCACCCGCACCCACTTCATGCCGCTGACCCATTCCGGGTAGCGCGGAAAATCGCAGATCACCGTGGCCACGTCCGCCGGTGCGGCGGCGATGATGATCGACTGCGACGAGCTGTCCGCCATGCTGTTGAAGGCTACTCAGACGATCGCGCCGCAGGTGCGCAGGGCTTCGATTTCCTCGGCCTGGAAACCCCAGTCGAGCAGGCGTTGCGCGTCCGCGCCGTGCGCGCTGATCGGTCCGGCGTGGCCCGGGGTACGGCCGAACCGGGGCGCCGGAGCCGGTGCGGTGACGCCCGCGGTCGTGGTAAACGTGGCCCGCGCGGCCAGGTGCGGATGTTCGGGAGCCTCGGTCAGATCGAGCACCGGCGCGACGCAGGCGTCGGTGTCGGCGAAGGCCACGGCCCAGTCGTCGCGGGTACGGGTGGCGAAGACCGCGGCGAAGCGGGCCCGCAACGTGGGCCAGCCGCTCACGTCGTACTGGTCGGGCAGCGCCTCGCCGGCCAGGCCGAGCCCGCGCAGCAGCTCCGCGTAGAAGGCGGGTTCCAGCGCACCCACGGCCACGTAACGCCCGTCGGCGGTGGCGTAGACGTCGTAGAACGGGGCCCCGCTGTCGAGCAGGTTCGTGCCCGGCTCGGGGCGCAGGAGTCCCTGGGCCTGCAGGCCGTGAAACGTCGCCATGAGCAGGGCCACCCCGTCCACCATGGCGGTGTCGACCACCTGCCCGCGGCCCGACCGGCCGGCCTCGACGAGGGCGGCGAGTACGCCGGCGACGACCAGCAGCCCGCCGCCGGCGTAGTCGGCGACCAGGTTGAGCGGTGGCGTGGGTGGCTGGCCGGCCCGGGCGAAATGGCGCAGCGCGCCGGCCACGGCCAGATAGGTGATGTCGTGTCCGGCCCGGGCGGCGAGCGGCCCCTGCTGGCCCCAGCCGGTGGTGCGGGCGTAGATCAGGCGGGGGTTACGGTCCAGGCAGCGCTCGGGGTCGAGGCCGAGGCGCTCCATGACGCCGGGGCGGAAACCCTCCAGCAGCACGTCGGCCCGCTCGACCAGACGCAGCGCGGCCGCCACGCCGTCGGGGTGCTTGAGGTCGATGGCGACGCTGGCCCGGCCCCGGTTGGTCGGCATGCGGGTCGGGTCGGCGCTGAAGAAGCCCGGCCGGGGAGTCTCCAGCCGGATGCCTTCGGCGCCCAGGTCGGCAAGCACCATCGCGGCGAACGGCACCGGCCCGATGCCGGCGAACTCGACGAACCGCACGCCGGCCAGCGGACCGGTCCCATTCATCAGGCCCGACCGTAGACCGGCAGATGCGCACCGCTGACCGGAGCCGAGGCGTCGGAGCAGAGGAACGCGATGACGTCGGCGATCTGCTCCGGGGCGACCCAGCGGGAGTGGTCGGCGGTCGGGTTGGCCGCCCGCTGCGCCGGTGTGTCGATCACCGACGGCAGCACCGCGTTGACCCGGACCCGGTCGTCGCGGTACTCGACCGCGAGCGCGTCCACCAGGGCGAGCAGCCCGGCCTTGGCGGTGATGTAGCCGGCCGCTCCGGCGAACGGGCGAAGCGCCGCCCGGCTGCCCACACAGACCACCGAGCCGCCGCCGGCGGCGATCAGGTGTGGCAGCGCCGCGGCGGTGACCAGGTACGTCGGGCGCAGGTTGAGCCGCAGCTGTGCCTCGAAGTCGGCCACCGGCGTCTCGTGCACCCGGGCCCCTTGGGCGTATCCGCCGACCAGGTTGACCACGGCCCGCAGGGGTCGCTGCGGGCCGGCCACCGCGACCGCGACCGCCGCGGCCACCCCGGCGGGTTCGGTGACGTCGGCCGGCACGCCCTGGGCGCCGTCGGGCAGCTCGGCCCGGGATCCGTGGACGGTTGCCACCACCCGCCACCCGTCGGCGAGCAGCCGGCGCAGCACCGCCGGCCCCAGCCCGCCGGTGCCACCGGTGACGAGCACTGTCCCAGACATCCCTCGCGCCCACCCCTTCGCGCCGGCGTCCCGTCGCGTCGATCATGAGGCGATACCCGCGACACGCCGTCGAGAAGGAACCTTAGTTCATGATCGGCGGGAGGGTGGGCGGGAAGGGCGACGGGATGGGGGCGCGTGCGCGGTACCGTCCAGACGTGCGCGAGTTCTCTGTACCACCCGTGGTCAGCCTCGGCGAGAGGGCCACGCTGACCGAGCCGGTCTGGGACAACGCCGAGCGGTTCCCGGACACACCACAATTCGCCCGCCGCACCGGCGACACCTGGCGGGATGTCAGCTGCGTCCAGTTCCGCGACGAGGTGCTGGCCCTGGCCCAGGGCCTGGTCGCGGCCGGCATCTCGCCGGGCGACCGGGTGGCGCTGATGAGCAAGACCCGCTACGAGTGGACGCTGATCGACTACGCGATCTGGGCGTGCGCGGCGGTCACCGTGCCGATCTACGAGACCTCCAGCGCCGAGCAGGTGCAGTGGATCCTCGCCGACTCCGGCGCGGTGGCCTGCTTCGTCGAGACGCCGGCCCATGCGGCGGTGGTCAACGGGGTCCGGGATCGGGTGCCGGCGCTGACCCAACTGTGGCAGATCGAGGTGGGCGGCGACCGGGTCGGTGCGGTCGACGAGCTGACCGCGGGCGGCCGGGCGGTCGGCCCGGAGGAGGTCGACCGGCGCCGGCTCGCCGTCCGCGCCGACGATCTCGCCACGATCATCTACACCAGCGGCACCACCGGCCGACCCAAGGGGTGCATGCTCACCCACCGCAATATCTACACCGACATCGCCAACGCGATCCCGGGGCTGCCCAACCTGTTCCGGCCGGGCGCATCGACGCTGCTGTTCCTGCCCCTGGCGCACAGTTTCGCCCGGCTCATCCAGGCCGGCGTGGTCGCCGGCCGGGTATACACGGCGCACAGCCCGGACGTGAAGAACCTCGTCGCCGACCTGCAGGCGTTCCGGCCCACGTTCGTGCTCGCCGTGCCGCGGGTCTTCGAGAAGGTCTACAACGGAGCACGGCAGCGCGCCCACGCCGACGGCAAAGGCGCGATCTTCGACCGGGCCGAGCGGATCGCCATCGCCCACAGCCAGGCGCTGGATCACCCGAAGGGGCCTGGCTTCGCGCTGCGGTTGCAGCACGGGTTGATGGACCGGCTGGTCTACTCCCGCCTGCGAGCCGCCCTGGGCGGGCGCTGCACCGCCGCTGTCTCCGGCGGGGCGCCGCTGGGCGAGCGGCTGTCCCACTTCTTCCGCGGCATCGGCGTGACCATCTTCGAGGGGTACGGGCTAACCGAGACCTCCCCCGCGATCGCGGTGAACCTGGCCAACCACATCCGCATCGGCTCGGTCGGCCGGCCACTGCCGGGTGTGACCGTGCGCATCGCCGATGACGACGAGATTCTGGTCAAGGGCGACCTGGTGTTCCCGGGCTACTGGAACAACCCCGAGGCGACCGGAGAAGTGATCGACGCCGATGGGTTCTTCCACACCGGTGACCTCGGCGCGCTCGACGACGACGGTTACCTATCCATCACCGGGCGCAAGAAGGAGATCATCGTGACCGCCGGCGGCAAGAACGTGGCCCCGGCCGTGCTGGAGGACCGGCTGCGGGCGCACCCGCTGATCAGCCAGTGCATCGTGGTCGGTGACCGGCAGCCGTTCGTGGCCGTCCTGGTCACCATCGATGACGAGGCGTTCCCGGCCTGGAAGACGAGCAAGGGCAAGCCGGCCGCGGCCACCATCGGTGACCTGCGGGAGGACGAGGACCTGCGCGCCGAGATCAAAAAGGCGGTCGAGGAAGCGAATGCGGCCGTCTCCAAGGCCGAGGCCATCAAGGTCTTCCGCATCCTCGCGCAGGATTTCACCGAGTCCAATGGGATGCTGACCCCGTCGATGAAGGTTAAACGGAGTGTCGTGGTCAAGGAGTACGCCGACGAGATCGCCGCCATTTACCGCTGACCGGGCGACCGCTGACCGGGTCGCCCTGCCGCCCCTGTTCCCGCGTCGCTCGGTGCGCGGCACCGTGCCCCGGGTGGGCTGGGTGCTGCGGCTTGCGCTGCTCACGCTCGTCGCGGTGCTGATCAGCGCGGCCACCAGCGACGCGGTCGAGATGATCTGGGTGGTGCTGCTGGCGATCGCGGCGCTGCCGGCGTGGACGCCGCCCTACCACCCGGTCATGGTGCCGCTGGGCCGGGTCGCCGAAGTGAGCATCACGGTGATCGCGGCGAGCACGCTCGCCGTGATAACGGTGCCGGTGGCGGCGAGCGCGGTGCTGCCTTACCTCACCGTGCCGATCATCCTGCCGGCGCTGGAGGGCCGGCTGCGCGAGTCGATGGTGCTGCTGGCGATCGCCACCGCCGGCCTGACCGTCGCCGGGGCCTTCGACGGGCTGCTCCGCAACGGCAGCTACCTGCTCAACTGCGTGGAGTGGCTGGCCATCGCCGGGCTCTCGGCCGGCTTCGTGCACGCGATGCAACGCCTCGTCGCCACCGATGTGCCCGAGCCGCAACCGTACGCGGAAGCGACCCGCCTGCTGACCCAGCTGCGCACGGTCGCCCGGCAACTGCCCGGCGCCACGCTCGACCCGGGCGGCATCGCCGAGCACGTGATCGAAGAGGTACGGGCGATCGCGCCGGTGGACCGCGCGGCGGTGCTCTCCGGCAGCGGCGGCGGTCGGCTGGTCATCCTCGCCCAGCACGGCACCGAGCGGGTCGACTGGGAGACCACGCTCAACGCCGACTCGGCCAACGCCGATGCGTGGGCGAGCCAGCAGTCCCAGGTCTCCACCCGCTCGCAGGCCCGCTCACTGCGCCCGGGCGGCGAGATCTCCACGCTGGTCGTGCCGCTGGTCGCCGGCGTACGCACGGTCGGCCTGGTCACCCTGGAAGCGGACCGGGCCGCGGCCTACCCGGCCTGGCTGGTGCACAAGATCGACGCCGTCATCGGGCCGGCCGCGCTGCGGTTGGAGGCGGCGCTGCTCTTCGACGACGTCCGGGCGCTGGCCACCAATGAGGAACGCCAACGGCTGGCCCGGGAGATCCACGACGGGGTGGCCCAGGAGCTCGTCATGGTCGGCTACGGCATCGACAACGCGCTGGCCACGCTGCCCGAGAGCGCGCCCGAGACGGCCGAGGAGCTGCGCACGCTGCGGGCGGAGGTGACCCGGGTCATCACTGAGCTGCGCCTGAGCCTGTTCGAGCTGCGCAGCGAGGTCGACCGCCAGGGTGGCCTGACCGCGGCCATCGCCGAGTACGCCCGAACCGTGGGCGCCAGCGCCGGGCTGCGGGTGCACCTGTCACTGGACGAGTCGACCGCCCGGCTGCCGGCCGCCATCGAGGCCGAGCTGCTGCGCATCGCCCAGGAAGCGATCAACAACGCGCGCAAGCACGCCGGCGCGCAGAACCTGTGGGTCAACTGTGAGGTCGATCCACCGTACGCCCGCATCGAAGTGTCTGATGATGGCGCCGGAATCAGCCGGCAGCGCTCCGACGGGCGCTACGGTCTTGCGATCATGGCAGAGAGGGCGGAACGTATCCGTGGCCAGCTGGAGATCACACCGCGTGACTCCGGTGGTACGTCGGTGGCTGTGGTGCTGGGCGCCTCGCCCCGGCGAGCCAGCTTGTGATCCAGAAGGGGAGAGCACCGGCAATGACCACCCCCACACCGACCACGCGCACCAAGGTGCTGCTTGTCGACGACCATGATCTGATCCGCAAGGGGTTGCGGCACGCATTCGAGCGGGACCGCAACTTCGAGGTCGTCGGCGAGGCCGGCACGGCGGCCGAGGCGGTGCGGCAAGCCGGCGCCCTCCAGCCCGATGTGGTGATCATGGATTTGCGGCTGCCGGACGGCAGTGGGCTGGAAGCGACCCGGGCGCTGCGCAAGTCCAGCGCCACCATGGGCATCGTCGTGTTGACTATGTATGCCGGTGACGACCAGCTCTTTGGTGCGCTCGAGGCCGGGGCCTCAGCGTTCGTGCCCAAGACCGCGCCCGCCGACGAGGTCGTCGCGGCCGCGCGGCACGCCGCCGCCTCCCCGTCCGCCTTCACCGCCGCCGACCTGGCCGAGGCGATGAAGCGCCGGCTCGCCCCGGCCGGACCCCAGCTCTCCCCGCGGGAGAGCCAGGTGCTGCGGCTGCTCGCCGATGGCATGAGCGTGGCCGGCATCGCCAAGCAGCTCTATGTGAGTGAGTCGACCGCCAAGACGCACATCTCCAAGCTCTACGAGAAACTCGGTGCGGCCAACCGGGCGCAGGCGCTCATGACCGCGTTGCGGCTGGGTCTGCTCGAGGCCCCCGACGCCCCCAAGTTCTGATGGGCCGCCACTCTTCCTCGCCGGCCGGCGCGGACGACCTGGCGGTGGACTGGCGCGCCGATCGTCTGGGCACCGCCCGCCGCGGTGAGAACCCGATGCTGCTGGCCCAGATGCGCAGCGGCTACGCCGTGCTCGGCGACACCCAGCACCTGCCCGGCTACTGTGTCCTGCTCTCCGACGTCGACGACGCCGACCATCTCACCGACCTGACCCGGGCCCAGCGGGCCGAGTTCCTCTTCGACATGGCCCTGCTCGGCGAGGCCGTCTTCACCGTCTGCAACGGCATCGACCCGGCGTTTCGCCGGATCAACTACGAGGTGCTCGGCAACACGCTGCACCAACTGCACGCCCACGTGCACCCGCGCTACGCCTGGGAACCCACCGAGTACCGTAGCGGGCCGGTCTGGCGCTATCCCGCCGAGATCCGCGAGGCCCCCGAGCACGAGACCGACGAGCGCCACGACCCGCTGCGCGAGGCGATCGTCGCCGAGCTGAACCGGATCATGTCTGACGCCTACTGAGCGCACCGCCCCGACCGGGACGCCCGATCGCGACCCTCGCCCACCTCAGCTGGCGAGCAGGTGGGCCAGCCGGTCGGCCGCGGCGTCCCACCGCCACCGCGCCTCCACCCAGGCCCGACCGGCAGCGCCGAGCCGGGCGGCGAGAGCCCGGTCGGCGAGCAGGGTGGCGATCCGTTCGGCCACCGCGCCGACGTCCCGCCCCGGCACCACGTAGCCGGTCTCGCCCTCGCGGACGGCGTCAGGTGCGCCGCCGGAGTCACCGGCCACGACCGGCAGCCCGGTCGCCGATGCCTCCAGGTAGACGATGCCCAGGCCCTCCACGTCCAGGCCGCCGCGACGGGTGCGGCAGGGCATGGCGTAGACGTCCCCGGCGGCGAAGTGGGCCGGCAGCTCGGCCCATGGCACCGAGCCGGTGAAGACCACGTCCCGGCGTACGCCGAGCGAGCCGGCCAGCCGCTCCAAAGTGGACCGGTATGGGCCGCCGCTGACCAGGAGCAGCGCCGCCTCGGGGACGCGGCGCTGGATCAGTGGCAGCGCCCGGATCAGCGTGTCCTGACCCTTGCGGGGCACCAGGCGGGAGACGCAGACCACGACCGGCCGGTCGGTCAGGCCGTACCGGGCCCGCACCGCCGCGCCGGAGACTTCGGGCGTGAACGCCTCGGTGTCCACGCCGGGCGCCAGACGCTCCAATGTGGTCACGTCTCCGACCACCCGGGCCAGTCGGGTCCGGAAGTAGTCGCCCAGGTAGGTGACCACGTCGGCGTCGCGACCGATGCGTCGCAGCAGCGCCCGGGCCCCGGGCAGCGCGGCCCAGCCGGCCTCGTGGCCGTGGGTGAGGGCGACCACCCGGGTGATGCCGGCCCGTTCGCGCAGCCCGGCGGCGAGCAGGCCGAGCGGGGCCGCGGCGCCGAACCAGGCCGCCGTGCACCGGTGCCGCCGGGCGATCTCGGCCGCCCGCCGGGCCACCGCGGGCGTGGGCAGCAGCACCGAGGTGTTCTCGCGTACCACCGCAAACGGCTGATCGGCATCGAACGTGTCCGCGCCCCGCCACGAGGACGCGTACACGACGAGCGAACCGGGCGGCTGGCGCACGGCGAGGTTGTGCACGAACTGCTGGATGCCGCCGGGTCGGGGCGGGAAGTCGTTGGTGACGAGCAGCGTCCGGGTCACCGCACACCCCGGGCGAAGGCGCGGGCCGCGGCGATCCGCTCCACCACCGAGGGATGGGAGGCGAACATGAGGTACTCGAACCGGTTGGGGTCGACATCGGCGAGGTTGACCTGGGCCAGCCGGCGCTCCATCGACTCGGCCGTGGCCGGGTCGTGCGTGAGCAGTAACGCATGCTCGTCGGCGCGGGCCTCGAGGCGGCGCGAGACCAGGCTCTGCACCGGTGCGGCGAGCAGGCCGGCGAGCGTGGCCAGGGCGAGCAGCAGCGCCACCGACCGGGGATCGGTCACCGACGCGACGCCGGCCCGGCCCAGCAGGCCCGACCACGCTCCGAGCAGGTAGACCGCGCAGATCGCGGCGGCCGCACCCAGGGCACCGATCGCGGTGCCGGTGAGGACGTCGGCGTGCTTGGCGTGGCCGAGTTCGTGGGCCACGACCGCCTCCACCTCGGCGGGGGGCGCCTCGCGCAGCAGCGTGTCGTAGACGACGATGCGCCGGGTGGGTCCGATGCCGGAGACGTAGGCGTTGAGCGCGGTGGTGCGCCGGGACGCGTCAGCGACGAGCACGTCGGTGACCGGCACCGCGTCGCGGTGGGCCATCGCGATGAGGTTCTCCCGCAGCGGCCCCGCCGGCATCGGGGTGAACTTGTTGAACACCGGCTCGACCAGCACCGGGAAGACGAAGCTGAACAGGACGGTCAGCCCGGCCGCGCCGGCCGCCACCCAGGCCCACCACCAGCGCGGAGCCAGCCGGGCCACCCCGTAGAAACCGAGCAGCGTCACCGCACCGATGACCGCGCCGATCGCGTACGACTTGAGCAGGTCCACCGTCCACCCGGCCCAGTCCTGAGTGGACAGCCCGTACCGCCGCAGCACCGTCTCGCGCCAGGCCGCGAACGGCAGCGCCACCAGCTCGCCGATGAACACCACGGCGAACCCACCGACCAACCCCGGCGCCACCCACGCGCCGCCGAAGGGCCGGCCGGCCAACGCCACCACCC
>JBLNGJ010000635.1:0-9326 GCA_050264675.1 Micromonosporaceae bacterium | reverse complement strand
CGTCGGGCCGCGATGCGCATCGACCTGCACACCCACTCCACCGCGAGCGACGGCACCGTGGCGCCGGACGAGCTCATGCGGGCGGCTGCGCACGCCGGTCTCGACGGGGTCGCGCGGACCGACCACGACCCGCTCGCCGGCTGGGCCCGGGCCGCACCGGCGGCGACGGCGGCCGGGATCGAGTTCGTGCCCGGGCTCGAACTCTCCTGCCGTTGGTACGGGGTGAGTCCGCCGGTCCCGCTCCACCTGCTCGCGTACTACGTGGACCCGTCCGAGCCGACCCTGACGGCCGAGTTGGGCCGGGTCCGGGCGGCCCGGCAGCGCCGAGCCGAGCAGATCGTGGCGTTGATGCGGGCCGACGGCGTCGACGTGACCTGGGACGAGGTCGCCGGTGACGCGGCCGGCGCGCCGGTGGGCCGGCCGCACCTCGCCCAGGCGCTGATCCGGCGAGGCCTGGCCAGCTCGGTCGCCGAGGCGTTCGCCCCGTCGATGCTCGGTCAGCGCTGGCGGCTACCCAAGGACGATGTCGATGTCTTCGCCGGGCTGGCGCTCATCCGAGCGGCCGGCGGCGTCGCGGTCTTCGCTCATCCCCGGGCGACCCGGCGGGGCCGGACGGTGCCCGATGAGCTGATCACGTCGTTGGCCGCGCACGGGCTGGCCGGGCTCGAGGCCGATCACGAGGACCACACGCCCGCTCAACGCAACCACCTGCGCCGGCTCGCCGGCGAGCTGGGCCTGCTGGTCACCGGGTCGAGTGACTTCCACGGCGCCAACAAGACCGTACGCCTGGGCGCTCACCTCACCGCTGCGGATGCGTTCGCCGCGATCCGGGCGCGCGCCCACGCTGGACAGGCGCGCGATCGACCGGAAGCGTGGGGCGGGTGAACGCGAGGCTGATCGGCGAGACGTTCGTGACGCTCCTCGTGATCACGGACCCACCCGGGATGGTGCCGATCTTCGTCGCCCTGACCGGCGCGCTGCCGGCCCGCGAGCGCAACCGGGCCGCGTGGCAGGCGGTGGCACTCGGCGCCGGAGTGATCATCTTCTTCGCCGTGGCCGGGCAGCAGGTGCTCGCGTACCTGGGCATCGAGCTGCCCGCTCTGCAGGGAGCCGGCGGCCTGCTGCTGCTACTCGTCGCCCTGCAGCTGCTCACCGGCCAGACCGATGACCCGAACCGGCAGGCCACGTCGAACGTCGCACTGGTGCCGCTGGGCACGCCGCTGCTGGCCGGGCCGGGCGCGATCGTGGCGACCATGCTCTTCGTCCAGCGCGCCGACGGCCTCGGCGACTACCTGTCGATCGCGCTGGCGATCGTGCTCGTGTTCGTGGCGGTCTGGCTGATCCTGCGGTTCTCGGGCGTGATCGTGCAGGTGCTGCGTCCGGGTGGCATCGAGGTGCTCACCCGGATCGCCGGCCTGCTCCTCGCCGCGATCGCGGTGCAGCTCATCGCCGACGCGGTCGCCGCGTTCGTGGCGTCCTAACCGATCCACGCCGTCGTCCCGCCGTGCGGCCCACGAGCAGAGGATCGGGCTCAGTCGGCCGGCTCGTCCGGGGCGGCCGTCCGGCGGATCACCGCGACGCCCCGGTCGAGGTCGATGCCGGTGCCGTTGGCCACGTCCACCCGGCGGCGGTGCTGTTCCTCTACGTGCTCGGTCTGCTTGTGCCGGGTGGGTTGGAAGATGCCGGCGATCTCGGCCAGACCGGCCGACATCATCGCGGCCGTGGCCGACTCGTCATCGCCCCCGCGTAGCCACCGCATCAGACCCACGACCTGACCTCCCGCCCGCCCGTACGGCGCGGGCCTGCCTTCAGTGTCGCACCGGGGTGGCAGGATCGGCCACGTGTGCGGAACGACGCCGATGCGCGGTGGCACCCCGGCCAACAGCCCTGCCGCCGAGCAGATGGGCCTGTTCCAGGAGCCGGCGCGGCTGTTTGTCTGCACCCCGAGCCGGCTCGCCGCGTTTGAGGAGTGCCCGCGCCGCTACCGGTTCAACTACCTCGACCGCCCGACACCGCCCAAGGGTCCACCGTGGGCGCACAACTCGCTCGGCGCGAGCGTGCACACCGCGCTGCGCGCCTGGTTCGAGTTGCCGGCCGAGACGCGCCGGCCGGATCGGCTGCCCACGCTCCTGCGCGCCACCTGGGTTCGCGAGGGCTACCGCGACGAAGCTCAGGAGCGGGCCGCGTTCACGCAGGCCATGCACTGGCTGGAGGCGTACGTGGCCGGCCTGGAGCCCGGGTTCGAGCCGCTCGCGGTGGAGCGGACCGTCGGCGCGAAGACGGCCACGCTGGCCCTCTCCGGCCGGGTCGACCGCATCGACGAGGTCGGCGGTGAGCTGGTCATCGTCGACTACAAGACCGGCCGGGCCGGTCTGAGCAGCGACGATGCGCGCGGCTCCCGGGCGCTGGCGCTCTATGCCTACGCGGCGCAACGGCTCTTCCGCCGCCCCGGCGGGCGGGTGGAGCTGCACCACCTGCCCACGGGCACAGTCGCCGCACACCGGCACACCGAGGAGTCGCTGGCCCGGCACGTGCGCCGCGCCGAACAGACCGCGGCCGACATCGTGGACGCGGAGAAGGCGGTCGCCGCCGGCGGCGATCCCGACGCGGCCTTCCCGACCATGGCCGGCCCGATGTGCGGCTGGTGCGACTTTCGCCGGGCCTGCCCGGCCGGCTCGGCGCAGCCGGGCCGGGACTCGTGGGCCGGCCTGGAGCGCGGGCTGAGCCCCGCGTCCGACCAGAGCCTGGACGCACCCTGATGTCCGTGGATGCCGATGCGTTGCGCGCCGGGCCGACCGCGCGCGACCGGCGGGCGCGGGCTGTTCCTGCGACGTGCTCGCGGCCAGTGCCAGCGTCGCCCCGCTCGGGCTCGCGCTCTACCTGTTCTGCCAGCTCGCCGGCTTCGTGGTCGGCGTCGGCCTCATCGCCGAGGCGGCCGATCTACGCGTGGCCTTCGCATGCCGGCCGCCCTGGCGCTCGGGATCGTCGCGCTCTCGCCGGTGTTCCGGGTCATCGAGAAGGCCCGTTCGGCGCGGGCCATGGCGTTCTGATAGATCGGCCCTTCCAGCAGCCGGGTCGGTAACGCGCGCAGCGCCAGCCGCACGCTCCGGGAGGTCAGCGTGGCGGCCAGATCGGTCGACGGCAGGCCGGGTAGGCCATAGAGGCGGCGGGCCCACGGCGGCAGCAGGCTGAAGCCGTACGCGGCCACACCTATCCACAATGGACGGACGGGCGTGAACCCGAGGCCCCACGGGAAGGTCGGCAGGGCCAGGAACCGGGCCGCAGCCGCGGCGTCTGGGCTCAGCCGGAGGCGTGGGCGCATCTGCCGGTAATACGCCTCGACCTCGCGGGCCGTGACCGGCACCGTCTCGGTGGCCAGGCCGACGAGCTCGGCCACCGCGAGCTGTTCGGCGTAGTACTGGTCCACCTCGGCATCGGTCAGCCGCAGGCCGCCACGGCGGGCCGTGGAGCAGAACGACTCGGCCGCGGTGACGTGAACCCAGCGCAGCAGCTCTTGCTCGTCGATGTGGAACCCCGCGCCGGTCACCGGGTCGACACCGCGCATCCGGGCGTGCCGGCGCCGCACCCGGGCGCCCGCCGCCTGGGCGGTGGCCACATCGCCGTAGATCACCTGGCCGAAGAACTGGGCCGTGCGGAACAGCCGCCCCCACGGATCCTCGCGAAAGGCAGAGTTCTGGACCACGCCGGCGATGGCCCGGGGCAGCAACATCTGCAGGAACAACGCACGCAGCGCGGCGAGCCACAGAATCGGCTCGGCGTGCACCCGCCAGGTGACGCTGTCCGGCCCGAACAGGCCCAGGTCAGCACGGTCAGGCTCGGCGAGACCCATGTGATCTACTGTGCCACCTGGCCGCCCCCTCGCCGCGGGCGCCCGGCGAAGAGCTAGCTAGCGGGCCGGGCGGCGTTGGCAGTTGGGGCAGAGACCCCAGAAGGTCACCTCGGCCTCGTCGACCACGAAACCCATCGTCGCCGACGGCTCCAGGCACGGCGCATGCCCGACCGCGCAGTCGACGTCGGCGACCGCGCCGCAGCCCCGGCACACGACGTGGTGGTGGTTGTCGCCGGCCCGCCGTTCGTAGCGGGCCGGGCTGCCGGCCGGTTCGATCCGCCGGGCCAGGCCGACCCGGGCCAGCGCGCCGAGCACGTCGTAGACCGCCTGGGTCGAGACCGAGTCGAGCCGGCCGCGCACCCGCGTGGCGATCTCGTCGACCTCGAGGTGCCCGCCCTCGTCGAGCACCTCCAGCACAGCCAGCCGCGGCCTGGTCACACGCAGGCCGCGGGAGCGTAGGAGAGTTTCTCGAGGCTTGCGAGAGAAACCAGGCCAAGTTTCGGACGCCATCACCACCTATCACAGCACGTGCCCGCCAGCATCAACAACGCCCTACCGCATCGCGCGGCCGGTGCGGATGGACGGGAACCGGATGCCGCCGACGGGGATCGGATGAACAGCAGGACCGCCGACGCACTCTCCTCCGCGGAGGCGGCGGCAGGACTGAACCTGCGGCCGGTCCCGATGCGTGTCACAGGCCGAACCCCGGCTCGGCGGCCCGCGCGGCCCGACCGGCCGCGCGTACCCTGACAGACCCGACCGGAACGAGGAGGCGAGCGTCGTGTTCGAGGAGCTCTTGGGCATCCCCGCGCACCCCCTGCTGGTGCACGCGGCCGTGGTCTTCGTGCCGCTGCAGATCTTGGCGATCTTCGCGTACACGCTGCTTCCGGCGTACCGGCGGCACACCACCTGGTTCGTGCTCGCGGTCGCCGTGATCGGTCCGCTCACGGCGCTGGCCGCCAAGCTGTCTGGGCAGGCGTTCCGCGATCGGCTGGTTCGAAACGGCACAACCGACCCGGGCATCCTCGCCAAGATCGATGAGCACCGGTCGTTCGGAGACCGGACATTCTGGACCGCCCTGGCGCTCGGCGTGCTGATGCTTGCGTTCATGTGGATGATCCGTTCCCGCGAGCGGGCATCCGGCGCGCCCAGCTCCGGATACGGCGATGTGCTCACGATCGGCTTCACCGCGGTGCTGCTCGTGCTCGGGTTGGTCACCGCGTACTTCGTCTTCAAGACCGGCGACACCGGTGCCCACATCGTCTGGAGCGGCTTCTAGGCCGTGGCGATCCGGCCGGTCAGAACAGGGCGCGGCCGCAGAGCAGGCAGGTGAGCACGATCATGACGGCCGCCGCCAGCAGGGCGACGCCCTGGGTCACGGTGCGGGCCTGAGCCTCGTCGGCGTCGATGCGCTCGTGGTCCTGCGCCGGCAGCGGTCGGGGTGGTGCCGGCTCGACGTGATGCGGCGGACGCCAGCCGGCCGGCGGAGAGACCATCGCCGGCGGCCCGGCGTAGTGCGGGCCGGCAGCGGGGGAGGACGCCGCTTGCGGGTCGGCGCCGGCCTCGCCGGACCGGCGCCAATATGCGTCGTCCACGCTCCGACGCTACCCCAGGCCCGACCGGCCCCTCGCGGCTTGCCGATTGGCGTCGACGTACGGGTGCGGATCGCGGGTCAGGTGTTGGCGGCGGAGTCCTGGTTCGAACCGTTGCGCCCCCGGCCACGGCGGCGACGCCGGCGCGACCGGGGTGTTGACTCGCCCGCGGCGGTTTCGCCGATAGCCGCGCCCACGTCGCCGATAGCCGCGCCCACGTCGCCGATGACTGCGTGCACGTCGCCGACGCCTGCGGACCGGTCGCCGGACTCGCCGACCACGCGACCGCCCCGGCGCCGCTGTCGGGTCCGGGGTTCCGTCGCGTCCGGGTCGCCGGCCGGTCCGCCGGTCAAGCCGGCTGTACGCCGACCCCGGCTCCGCCGACCCGGCGAACCATCCGCGGGCGAACCATCCGCCGACGAACCGACCGCCGCCGGGCTCGCGGACGGCGAGCGCCGGCCCGATACCCGGCTGGACGGGGAACGGCCGGCCGGGGAACGGCCGGCAGTCGGGCGGCCGGCCCGGCGCGGTCCACCACCGAGGTCCTCCTCGACCTCGGCCCCGAGTCCGGCCCGGGTCCGGTCGGCGGTCGGCAGGGTGCCGGACACGCCGTCGGCGATCTCGAGGTCGGTGAAGAGGTGCGGTGAGTTGTGATAGGTCTCCGGCGGCTCGGGCAGGTCGAGCCCGAGGGTCTTGTCGATGATTCGCCAGCGGGGCATGTCTTCCCAGTCCACGAACGTCACCGCGACGCCGGTGGCGCCGGCCCGGCCGGTCCGGCCGATGCGGTGGATGTAGGTGTCCGCGTCCTCCGGGCAGTCGTAGTTGATCACGTGGGTGACGCCGGTCACGTCCAGCCCGCGGGCGGCGACATCGGTGGCGACGAGCACGTCGACCTTGCCGTTGCGGAAGGCGCGCAGAGCCCGTTCCCGGGCCCCCTGGCCGAGGTCGCCATGCACGGCGCCGACCGCGAAGCCCCGGAAATCCAGGTCCTCGCTGACCCGGTCGGCGTTGCGCTTGGTGCGCGTGAAGATCATCGTGAGGCCCCGTCCCTGCGCCTGCAGGATGCGCGCCAGCACCTCGACCTTGTTCAGCGGATGCGTGCGGTAGACCAGCTGCTGGGTCTGCGGCGACGGGTCGCTGTGCGCGGAGTGTCGCGCGTGGACGGTCACCGGTTGGCGCAGGAACCGCCGGGCCAGGGTCACGATCGGATCGGGCATGGTGGCCGAGAAGAGCATGGTCTGCCGGTCGTCCGGCAGCATCGCCAGGATCTTCTCGACGTCGTCGAGGAAGCCCAGATCGAGCATCCGGTCGGCCTCGTCGAGCACGAGCGCCCGGACCCGGTCCAGGCGCAGGTGCGCCTGGGCGCCCCGGCGGGCCGGCCGGGCCAGGTCGAGCAGGCGCCCGGGCGTGCCGACGATGATCTCGACACCACGCTGCAGCGCCTCGACCTGAGGCTCGTACGCCACGCCACCGTAGACCGGCAGCACCCGGATGCCCCGGGTCCGGCCGGCGGCCTGGAGATCCCGGGCGACCTGCAGGCCGAGTTCGCGGGTGGGCACCACCACGAGCGCCTGCGGTGAGCCGTCGGCCCCGTCGGTGGCGGACGTCACGTGCTGCAACAGCGGTACGCCGAAGCCGAGCGTCTTGCCGGTGCCGGTGGGCGCCTGCCCGATCAGGTCAGCGCCGCGCAACGCGATCGGCACCGCGTACTCCTGGATGGCGAACGCACGGGTGATGCCGACCGCCTCGAGTGCGGCCACGGTCTCGGCGCGGGCGCCCAGTTCGGCGAAGGTCGGGGAGTCGGGCCGCACCGGGGCTCGTGCGGTGAGTTCAATCTCCGGGGTGTCGGAACGCTGGGTGTCGGGGGCGCTCAGGGTTCGGTCGATGTTCATATGTGGGGGCGGTATCCCTGTCCGTCGGGAGCGCCCCGCAGCCGTGCCGGGTGCGCTCGGTCTTCTCAGCGCGGGCCGCGCGCGACCAGGTTGACAGCGTGATCGCGGGCTCTCGCACGGCGCGGCGCCCGGGTCCTGATGACCCTGGCGTCCGCGGCAACACCTTCATGGTACGGGCCGCTGCCAAAACTCACGAACGGTGAGCTGATTTCGCCCGCAAGCGACGCCGGGCGGTAGCCTGCGGACGTGTCCGAGGCACCGACCGCCGCCGTGATCGACCTCCTGGGCATGCTCGCCTACGGAGAGCTGCTGGCCTTCGACCGGATGGCGGCCGATGCCCGGCTTGCTCCGGATCTTCGCCGTCGCGCCGTGCTGAGCGGCATGGCGGGTTCCGAGATCGCCAACCACGGTCGCCTCTCCGCGCGGCTGGAGGAGCTGGGGGCCGATCCGGCGGCGGCGATGGCGCCGTTTCGGCCAGCGCTGGACGATTATCACGACCAGACTGAACCGAAGGACTGGCTGGAGGCGCTGACCAAGGCGTACGTCGGCGACAGCGTGGCCGACGACTTCTTTCGCGAGGTGGCCGAGTTCCTCGGCCCGCAGGACCGGCAGCTGGTGCTCGACGTGCTGCACGACTCCCGCTACGCCGAGTTCGCGGCCACCGAGATCCGGGCCGCCATCGTGGCCGACCCCAGGCTCGCCAACCGGCTCTCCATCTGGGCCCGACGCCTGGTGGGTGAGGGTCTCTCCCAGGCTCAGCGCGTGGCCGCCGACCGGGACAGCCTGACCGACCTGATCATCGGCGGCGCGGGCGGACTGGCCAGCCTGGGCGCCCTGTTCAAGCGGCTGACCGCAGCCCACACCGCGCGCATGGCCGCGGTGGGACTCAACAACTGAACCAGGGCGCGGCTGAGGTCAACCGGCGGTGAACCCGACCACACGCTGGGCGGCCTCGGCGATCTCGACGTAGGCGAGCTTGTCGATCGGCACGATCACCCGGCGGCCCTTCTCGTCCACGAGGGTCAGCACGCCGGACTCGTCAGCGAGCGCGGCCGTGACCGCCGCGGCCACATCGGTGGGCGACTGGGCGCTCTCCAGAACCAGCTCGCGTGGCGCGAACTGCACGCCGATCTTGACCTCCACGCACGTCCTCCTCGGGTCTCGACTGTGCAGGTTATCCCGTGCCGGCTGCGGCGATCAGGCGGGCGGCTCAGCCTGCAACGGGAAGCTCGCGATGCCGCGCCACGCCAGCGCGGTGAGCAGTTGCTCGGCCTCGTCTTTGGGCACCTGCCGCCCCCCGGCGAGCCAGAACCGGGCCGCCGTCTCGGAGGAACCGACGAGCCCGGCGGCGAGCACCTCGGCGTGCGCCCGGCTCACTCCGGTGTCGGCCATGATCGTGTCGGTGATCGCCTCGATACACCCGCGCTCGGCCCGTTCGACGCGCTCACGGACCGCGGGTTCGTTGCGCAGGTCCGACTCGAAGACCAGCCGGAACGCCTCGCTCTCGTGATCGACGAAGTCGAAATAGGCACGGGTGGCGTTGGCCACGCGTGCCTTGTTGTCGCTGGTCGCCGCCATCGCCGCCCGGATGTTTTCCACCAGCACGTCGCAGTGCGTGTCCAGCAGCGCCAGGTAGAGCTCGAGCTTGCCCGGAAAATGCTGGTAGAGCACGGGTTTGGAGACACCGGCCCGCTCGGCGATGTCGTCCATGGCGGCGGCGTGGTAGCCGTTTGCGACGAAGACCTCCTGGGCCGCCTTGAGCAGCTGCTTGCGCCGGGCCGACCGGGGCAGGCGCACCGGCCGGCCGGTCGTGTGCGCTCCGCTCGCCGGGGTCATCGCGCCTCCTGCCGCACGCTGCGTCTGTCGCGCCCGCACCATCCGTCGCGCCGGCATTCCACGCAACTGACTGAGGCGTTCACTACCTGCACACGGTAGCCTCACCTCAGGCGATCGAGGAGCGCGCGGTGGCGGAAAGGGTACGTCCGGATTCGG
>JBLNGJ010000634.1:0-6523 GCA_050264675.1 Micromonosporaceae bacterium | reverse complement strand
AGCACCTCGTGCCGATCCACCACCTCCTGCAGCGCACGGCGCAACGCCGGCGGGTCGAGCGGGCCGCGCAGGCGCAACGCGACCGCGTAGTTGTAGGCGATGTTGCCCGGTGCCAGCTGCTCAATGGACCAGATCCGTTGCTGGGCGTAGGACAGCGGTGCCGGCACGGCGCGGGTGACCGGCCCGGGTACCAGGTCGAGCCGGCCGTCCGCACGCCACCGTGCCCGTTGCCCGGTCGGCGCACCGGCCAGCGTCAGCTCGCCGACCACGCCGACACCCAACGCCTTGCCGCCGGGATCCGTCACCGCAGCGCCGGCCGCGGGCACGACCGCCAGCACCGGCCCCCCGCACCACAGTGCCCAGCGTGCCGGCAGCGACCCGTCCGGCAGCTCCGGCGCCGGCACGAAGACCCGCGCCCCGGCCGTCCACAGTGACCGGAGCAGCGCGACCGGCGCGGCGGCCTCGGTGACCAGCACCGTGCGGCCGGCGAGCACTTCGGGCGCCGCCTCGGCCAGCCAGGCGAGCGCGTCCGCCGGCCCCGAGACCGTGTCCGCGCCCCGGGCGGCCACCGCGCGAGCCAGGTCACGGGCCCGGGTCGCGACATCGGCCGCGGCGGCCTGGGTCGCCGCTCGGGCCCTGGCCGCCTCCCGCTCGACCAGCTCGCCCAGCAGCCGGATGCTGTGCAGGGTGTCCTCAGTGGAGGTACCGAAGTCCACCAGGGCGGCGATCTCGTCCACCCCGATCTGGCGAACCTGGTCGAGCACCTCGGTGCACGTCTGCGGGGTGCCGAACAGACCGCCCTCGCGGAAGTACCGGTCCAGCCCGTGCTCCAGCAGCGCCTGCATGTCGGCTTCGGAGAGGTCGTCGGGTCGCACCGCCAACCCCTGCGCCGCGGCGAAACCCCGGGACACGTCGACCGAGCTACGGAAGTAGCCCAGCAGCGGATCGCGGGCTCGGGCATACGCAGCCTCGGCGTCATCGGCGAGGAACGCGTGCAGCATCAGCGTGACCTGCCCGTCGCCGTCGTGGCCGGCATCGCGCCACGACTGGCGATAGAGGGAAATCTTCTCGACCAGGTCGTCCAGCGACTGCGCCATCAGGTTGGTGAGGACACCGGCGCCGAGCTCACCCGCCAGCCGGAAGGTGTCCGGGCTGCCCGCGGCGGTCAGCCAGAACGGCAGCTCATCCTGGACCGGCCGGGGCCGGATCATCACGTCCACCTCGGCACCGACCCCGTTGCGGCGCCGCACCGACTCGCACCGCCACAACGCCCGCACGGTCTCGATGCCGGCGCGCAACAGCTCGCGTCGCTGTGGGAACTGGTCGGGGGCGAGGACGAAGTCGTTGGGGTGCCATCCCGAGGCGAACGACACGCCTACTCGCCCGCCGGAGAGGTTGTCGATGACCGCCCAGTCCTCGGCCACCCGAATCGGGTCGTGCAGCGGCAGCACCACGCTGCCCGCCCGGATCGCGAGCCGCGTCGTCACCGCAGCCAGGGCGGCGCTGGTCGCGGTCGGGCTCGGGTAGAGCCCGCCGAACGAGTGGAAGTGACGCTCCGGCGTCCACACCGCGGCGAACCCCCGGCGATCGGCCAGCCGAACCCCGTCCAGCAGCAGCTGGTACTTGGGGCCGATCAGCTCGTCCTCGTCGTTGGCGAAGTAGGACAGGCTCAGCTGCAGCGACCGCCGACGTCGCTGGGCCGGCGCGACCCAGCGTGGTAGGCCGGCGTCGGCGAGGTGGAACCGGCGGTCGCCAGACTCCTCCGCGTCGATCGGGGCCGCCGGGACCGGCCGCCGTGGCAGGCCCAACCGGGAGACCCGGGTCTCCGGGCGCTGGGTCGCGCCGGAGAGCACCGTCCGGAATTGGTCGAACAGCGCGCGGGCAGTGGCCGGCTCGAAGAGCTCATCGGCGTACTCCAGGCCGCCGGCGTACCCGTCTGGGGAGTCGGCGAGCATCAGCGTGAGCGCGCCCAGGGCGCCACCGAACATCGACGGCGCCTCGGGTACCGGCCAGAGCCGCCAGGTCGCGCCGGGTAGTTGCTCATGTCTCGGTAGGTCCGCGTGGAGCACGAACACCGCGTCGAAGAGCCGTCCGGCGCCGACCGTGGCCAGCGCCTCGTACGGCAGGTCCGGGTGGGCGTAGGCGTCGATCACGGCCTGCTGCAGCTGGCGCACCAGGGACACGAATGTCGGGTCGCCGCGCAGGTCTGCCCGCAACGGCAGGGCATGGGCGACGTAGCCGATCAGCGGCTCCAGCTCCGGTCGGTCACGGTTGCCGAAGGGTGTGCCGACGACGATGTCGTCGTCACCGGTGACTCGGCTCAGCACAGCGACGTACGCGCCGAGCAGGGTGACGAACGGCGTGACCCCGACCCGTTGGCCAAACTCGACCACCTGACGGGAAAGATCGGGCGGCAGGGCCACATCGACGTGGGTTCCCCGTGCCCGGGGTTGCCCGGTGCCCGGGTGGTCGGTGGGCAGCCGCAGCCTCGGTCGGTCAGTGAGCCGCTCGCGCCAGTACGCGCGCTGCGGCTCCAGCGCCGATGAGGTGAGCAGCCGCCGCTGCCACGCGGCGAAGTCGGCGTACTGGAGCGCCAGCGGCGGCACCGCGGCGGTGTCATCACCGGCGGGGATGTGCTCGGCCGCGCGGGCCGCCCGGTAGTGGGCCGCGATTTCGCGCACCAGGATAACCATCGACAGCGTGTCGGAGACGACGTGGTGCACGGTGAGCAGCAGCACGTGCCGCCCGGTCGCCACCTCGCCGGACGCCCCGCCGGATGGCTCGCTGGGCAGGCGTAGCAGCCGGGCCCGCAGCGGAGAGACGGTCAGGTCGAACGGTACGGTCGGCTCCGCTCGAGCGATCCGTTGTGCCTCCTCGTCGTCGGCCACCTCCTGGTAGGCGAGCGTCACGGCGGATCGCGGCGGGATCCGGGCGGTCCAGCCTCCGCCGGGGTCCCGGTGAAACGTCGTGCGCATGGTCTCGTGCCGGTCGGCGACGGCGCGGATCGCGCGCTCCAGCACCGCCCGGTCGAGATCGCCGTCGATCATCACCGCGACCGGCATCGCGAGCGCGGGGTTGCCCGGGTCGGCCGCCTCAAGCAGGAGCGTGCGCTCCTGCACCACCGAGAGCGCAACCGGCCCGTCCCTGGGCACCGGCCGGATGGGCGGTAGCGGCTGGGCACCGTCGTCGCCGGGTCGGCCGGCCGGCGGGGATTGGCCGACGAAGGTGCGGATCCGGTCGGCGAGCGCGGCGACCGTGGGCGACTCGAAGAGTGCGGCCAGCGGGATCGGTGCGGCGAAGACCTCGCGGAGCCGGGTGAGCAACTGGGCGGCGATCAGCGAGTTGCCTCCGATCTCCAGGAAGTTGTCGTGCCGGCCGAACGCATCGGTGCCCAGCCGCTCCGCCCAGGCGTCGAAGATCTTGCGCTCGACGTCGTCACGCGGCCCGTCCTCGCGCGGCCCGTCCTCGCGCGACGACGCGTCCACGGCGGCGAGCGCCGGCTCCGGCGCGCTGGCCGCGGCCACCGGCATCTCGGCCGGGGCCGCCAGGGCGCGGACGGGGGTGCGCTCAAACGGGTAGGTCGGCAAGGGCACCCGGCGACGCTGCTCGGCGGCGTAGAACGACTCCCAGTCGACCGGCACGCCGGCCGCCCAGAGCTTGCCCACGGCGGCCAACAGGGCTCGGTGGGCCGAGCGATCGGCGCGGTGCGACGGCAGCGAGGCGACCACCGTGGCTCGCTTACGCAGATGATCGTGGGCGAGCGCGGCGAGCGCCTGGTCCGGCCCCACCTCGAGCAACAGCAGCGGCTCGGCCGGCGACTCCGGCTCGGTCAGGCGGTCCAGCGCGGCGGCGAACCGGACCGGTTCGCGTAGCTGCCGGCTCCAGTAGTCGGCCGGGGAGGCCTCAGCCGTCCACCAGTCGCCGGTGCGACTGGACAACCACGGCACCTCCGGGGTCCGATGTGGACAGGAAGCCGCCGCCACGGCCAGCTCGGCTAGGACCGGATCCACGAGCGGGGAGTGGAACGCGTGGCTCACCGGCAGCAGCACCGCGGACTGCCGGGCTTGGGCCAGCCGGTGGTGCAGCCGGGTCACCGGCTCCACCGGCCCAGACACCACGCATCGCTCGCGGCCGTTGATCGCGGCCAGCGTCAGGTCGTCCGGTAGCCAGTCGGCCAGCTGCTTCTCGCCGAGCCCGACCGCCAGCATTCGTCCGGCGGGTAGTCGAGCCACCAGCTCGCCACGGATCCGTACCAGCGCGGCCGCGTCGGCGATCGACAACACGCCGGCCACACAGGCCGCCGCGTACTCGCCGAAGCTGTGGCCGAGCACGGCTGCGGGCCGAACGCCCCAACCCTGCCACAGCCGGGTCAGCGCCACCTCCATCGCGAATAGTGCCGAGTGGGCCAACCGCGGGTCGTCGATCGGGCCGTCGCCGTGGCACAACACCGGCCGCAGCGGCTCGCCGAGGTTCGGCTCGACGACCGACAGGCAGGCGTCCAGCGTCGCGCGGAACGCGGGTTCGGCGTCGTAGAGCTCCGCCGCCATGCCGTGCCGGGCGGCGCCTTGGCCCGGGAAGAGCAGCACCACCCGGGGTTCGCCGGTCACCGGTGGGGGGTTGGCGGTTCGGGCGCGCAGCGCCGCGGCCAGCTCGGTCGCCGTGGCCGCCACATGGCTGCGGCGGTGGTCGAAGGTCGGGCGGCCGATCGCCCGGGTGTACGCGACATCGGCGAGGTTCGCACCCTCGCCGTCGAGCCGGTCGGCGAGTTCGTGTGCCATCCGCGTCAGTGCCGACGGCGTCCGGGCGGCGAGCGTGACGAGCTGGTGGGGTCGCGCAGAGGTGTCGGGGGGCGCGGTCGCCGGTGCCTCCTCGAGCACCGCGTGCACGTTCGTGCCGCCGATGCCGAATGAGCTCACCGCGCCGCGTCGCGGCCGGGTGGCCGGTCGCGGCCACGGGCGGGCCTCGGTGTTGACCGCGAACGGGCTGCGGCCGAAGTCGATGGCCGGGTTGGGCTGTTCCAGATGCAGGCTCGGCGGGATCTCGCCGTGGTGCAGCATCAGCACGAGCTTGATCAGACCGGCCACGCCGGCGGCCGCATCGAGATGGCCGATGTTGGTTTTGATCGAGCCGATCAGGCAATCGCCGACCCGGTCGGTGCTGCGCCGGAAGGCACGGGTGAGGGCGGCGATCTCGATGGGGTCACCGAGGGGCGTCCCGGTGCCGTGGGCCTCGACGTAGTCGATGTCGGTGGCCGGCACGGCGGCGAACGAGAGCGCCTCGGCGATCACCTCGGCCTGCCCGGCGACGCTGGGTGCGGTGTAACCGACGCCGCGATGGCCGTCGTTGTTGAGCGCCACACCTTTGATCACCGCGTACACGTGGTCACCGTCGCGCAGCGCCTCGGTCAGTGGTTTGAGCACCACCGCGCCCACACCATTGCCGGCCACGGTGCCGCTGGCCCGACGGTCGAACGCCCGGCAGTGCCCGTCCCGGGAAAGGATCATCCCGTCCTGGTAGACGTATCCGGTGCGTTGGGGAACGGCGATCCGCACGGCGCCGGCCAGGGCCAGCTCCGACTGGCCGGCCAGTAGGCTCTGGCAGGCGAGATGCACCACGGTCAGGCCGGTCGAGCAGGCGGTGCTGACGGTGACACTCTCGCCCTGGAGTCCGAAGTGGAACGAGACCTTGGTGGCCAGGTTCTCGCTGGCGCCGGTGCCGAGTGCCTCGTACTGCGAGGCGGGGTCGTCGGCGACGCTGCCCACGACGGAGAGCAGGTGCCCCGACCATCCGGCGCCGGCGTATACCGACACCCGTTCGCGCAACCGTCCCGGCGGGTGGCCGGCATGCTCCAACGCCGCCCACGCGACCTCCAGGAACACCCGCTGCTGCGGGTCCATCCAGCGCGCCTCGCGCGGTGAGATGCCGAAGAACTCATGGTCGAACCGGTCGACGTCGGCCAGCACGCCGCCGGCCGGCACGAAGTCGGGGTGCTCGCGCAGCCGCGGGGGCATCAGCACCGAGCTCTCCAACTCCTCCGCGGTGAAGCGGGAGACCGACTCGACACCGGCGCGCAAGTTGCGCCACAACGTGTCGGTGTCGGGGGCGCCGGGGAAGCGGCCGGCGAAGCCGATGACGGCGATGTCGTTGTCGGTGACTGCCGGTTCGGTCACGGGCCGTCCTCCCTCGGCGGCTCCACTCGGCTGGCCCCGGCTCGGCGGGCCAGCGCCCGTCGGCGCCGCGCGGCGTGCTCGTCCGGGTTCGGATCGGCCGCACGGTCGGGCTCGGGGCGGGCCAGCACCCGAGCCAGCGCCTCCACGGTCGGATGCTCGAACAGCCAGGTCACCGGCACCTCGCGACCGAGCCGCTGGCCCAGCTCGCTGGTCACCGTGGCGACCAGGAGCGAGCTGCCGCCCAGCTCGTCGAAGAAGTGGTCCTGCACGCCGACCGTCGCCTGGCCCAGCACCTGGCTCCACACCTCGACGACCACCCGCTCCAGGTCGTTGCGCGGCGGCACCGACCGACC
>JBLNGJ010000633.1:0-2593 GCA_050264675.1 Micromonosporaceae bacterium | reverse complement strand
ACCCGCCCGCGGGCCTCGTCGCGGTCGAGCGGCCAGCCGGCGCCGTGGGGTGCGGTGAAGGTGGCGACATCCGGGGGCGGCCGGCCGGGATCGGTCCACTCCATAGTGGAGAAGTCCTCGGTCCGGGCCGAGATGCCGTGGTAGGACCACTCGGCCACGACCGTGCCGGACCCTCCCGTATAGGCGCGGGCGAACCGCCACGCGAGGTCGTTCGCCTCCGAGCCCGAGGTGACGAACACGCACGTGTCGAGACCGTCGGGCATCGTGGCGCTCAGGCGCTCGGCGAGCTCGACGATGGCCGGGTGCAGGTACCGGTTGTTGGTGTTGAGTGTCCGCAGCTGCCGGACGACGGCCTGCGTGATAGCCGGATGAGTGTGGCCGGCGACGGCGACGTTGTTGTACGCGTCGAGGTAGTGCTCGCCCTCGTCGCTCACCAGCCAAGGCCCCTCGCCGGCCGCGATGTGGACCGGCTCCGCGTAGAAGGTCGGAGCGAGCCCGCCACCGAGCACGCGGTCGCGGCGCCGCGCCAGCGGTTCGCCGGCCGGCTCGCGCCGGACGGTCAGCCCGGTGAGGCGGGAGAACCGGCGGCTGAGCTCGTCGTCGCTCAGCTCCAGCAGCGTGGCGAGCAGGCGCTGGGTGCTCGCGTCGTACTGAGATATATAGGTGCGGTTGGCGGGGTGCTCGTCGGCCCGCTCCCGGGATATGTCCAATGTGGTCACCAGGCGGGCGAGCACGAGGTGCCCGAGCACCACCGCCTCCTCGGGCAGCAGCGGGCGCCACCGCTGGTAGCCGTCGAGGAAAGCCCCGGCCAGCTCCCAGACCGACGCCACCTGCTCCGTCGCGGTGTTGCGCAGCACCGAGGTCAGCGCGACGGCCAGGTCGCACACGGCGGCCGTGTGGTGCATGTCCCCAAGGTCGACCACACCGGTGATCGCGCCAGCGGCGTCAACGAGGACGTTGGTGAGGGTCAGGTCCGCGTGCTGCACTCCCGATGGCAGCGCCGTGGTCGCCGCGATGGCTTGCTTGATTCGAGTACGCGCGGCGGCCAGCGGATCCGGGGCCGGTGCGCGCTGAACCCGGATGTCCCACGCGACCGGCCGTCCCGCGTACTCGTGGAAGAAGCCCCGCAGCCCGATCGACACGCGGGCGCAGAGGGCGCCGATGCTCTCCGCCATTTGCGGAGTGACGACGCGTCCCTCCGCGTGGCTGCCCGACAGGGCGGTCATGACGCGCAGCGCGTGCTCGCGGCCACCCTTATCCACAATGGATCCGATGAGTCCGCCGGATCCGGTGGGGAGCAGGCGCGGGACGGGCAGATCGGGGTCGACCACGGCGAGGTGCTGCAGCGCCCGGCTCTCGAAGTCGAGCGCCCGCGGCGACTCGGCCGCGTTGGAGACCTTGGCGACGACCGGGCCGACGTCCGTATCGGGCAGGAGCAGGAGCTGGTCGCGCTCGCTCGGTAGTGCGCTCCAACCTGGCCCCGGTCGGATCGCGAACTGTTCGGCGACGGCCCCAATCACCTCATCGGCGGCGAACTCGGGCATCGGTGTGTGCAGGACGTCGTCGGCGCGCACGGGCCACCTCCCTTGGCTGGTCAGGGTAGCTGAGGTCCCCTGCTAGCCTTCCCCCCTGTGCGACGCAGGGACGTGATCGATTACGCGATTCTCTCCGCCGTCTGGGGCGTCTCGTTCGCCGTACTCCTGAAGGCGGTGCAGGCGTTCGGCTGGGCTGGCGCGGTCACGTTCCGGTGCCTGCTCGCCGGCACGCTGCTGCTCGCGATCGCGGCCGCAACCCGACGGCGCCTCGACTTCAGCGTGGGCTGGTGGCCCTTCGCCGTGGTGGGTGCGACCACCGTCGCGGGTCAACTGGTCGGCATGTCGTTCGCGATCCCCCGCATCGGGTCGGCGATGTCGGCCATCTTCGTGGGCACGATCCCGTTGTTCACCATGGTGATCGGCTGGCTGTGGGGTCTCGAGCAGGTGACGTCCGCGGGTGTGCTCGGCCTCGCGCTCGGGTTCGGCGGCGTCGTGCTGCTGGTCGGGTTTCCGGCCGTGCCGTTCACCGGGTCCTTCGTTCTCGGCTGCATCGGCTCGCTGATTGCCGCGGTGTCGGCGGCGTTCGGCAGCAACTACGCCCGGGGTCGGCTGCGGGCGGTGCGGTCCTGGGAGGTGACCGCCGGCGCCTTCCTCTTCGGCGGCGTGCTGACCCTGCCGCTGCTCGTCGCGGTGCCGGTGCCGACCGTGCCGCGGCTCGTCGACTACGGCTACCTGCTGGTCCTCGGCGGCCTGGTGAGCGCGCTGGCCTACGTGCTCTACTTCCGGCTCGTCGCCGATCTCGGGGCCACCCGGGCGATCAGTGTCGAGTTTGTCGTCACCGCTATCGCGGTGATCATCGGATCGCTGCTCCTCGACGAACGCCTTTCGGTGTGGCAGCTCGTCGGCGCGGCCGTCATCGTCGCCGGCTGCTCGCTCGTGATCGGGCTCTTTCCGTGGCGCCGGACGTCGTCCCCGAGCCCGCCCTCGCCCCCGGACCGAAACGCCAGATCATGACTTTGTGTCGTTATTTCCGCGGCGGATAGCGGCACAAAGCCCTG
>JBLNGJ010000632.1:0-3909 GCA_050264675.1 Micromonosporaceae bacterium | reverse complement strand
GTCTCCCGTGTCCTTGAAGTGGACTTTGACCCCGGCCCCCTTGTGTATGTGCAGGTCAGAGGCTTGCATGACGCCTTGCCTCCTCCGCCTGCGCTATGCCGCGTCGCGCGTAGGCGGAGCAGAGCCGCCGACGTGACGTAGCGTCACCATGCCCGCGATCCGCTCTGCTGCTGTGCATGTGCTGCTCGTTGCGCGAGGGCTACCGCGAGAGGACGTGAGCCCACCTCGCCGTTGCAGTTGCGCAGCACGAACCGCTTGGCCTTGGGGCTCCACCGTGGTGGGCAGGCCGGACAGCCGCTGGTTGCTCCATGGATGGGCGAAAGGTGACGCCAGTCGTTCGCGAGGCCGAGCCTGCGCGCTTCGGCGAGCCCAAGGTCATGGTTCATGTCACGAGCGCCGGGATGCCCGCACCAGCAGCAGGTGTCGCCGTCGGGTTGGGCCGCTCGGGTTTTACGGGCGCGTTGCCAGACCCTGCCTTTGCGGCCTGCGGTGCGAGCCGGCATCAGGCGTCGGGAGTGACCTCTTCGACCGCGCCGGGCACGATGGTCGCTCGCTCGGCGAGGCCGGCGACAACGACGATCTGCAGGTCGCCAGTGACGCTGTGGTCGCCCTCGGCGTCGGTCCAGGTCGACTCGCTGTGGACGTTGGCGGTACCGAGCACACCGACAGCCGCAGCTGACGCGGAGCCGTCGCCGTTGTCGGTGAGGTTGATCACCGTGGGGTCATCGACGGTGTAGGCCGTGGCGGCACCGTCGGGTGCGGGGACGGGGTTGCCTACCTCGTCGGTGAAGCCGATGGAGAGCGCGACCTTCTTGTCGGCCATGAGATCCATGATCAGATCAACCTTTCCGGTTGGTGTGGTGGCGTAGGGCGGGCCTTTGACGACCCGGTCCGGCGGCGCAGTCTCGGCGGGTGCGCCGATGTGCCAGACGATGCGCAGAGTGCGTGGACGTAGGGCAGGAATCTCAAGCCCAGCCACGATGACGGCGTCACCGAAGGGGATCCGCAGCAGCGGCACGATCGCCTCCTAGACGCGTTAATGCCCGGGGCTCGTCGGGCTCCGGGCATAGTTCTGCTGGCGCGAGCACCACTCCGCATCGCTAGTCGATGCGGACGCCGCCGAAGAGTCGGATGATCTCCCGTAGTCGCGCTGAGTGGCCTGCTCAACGATGAGGTTCTCGCAGTACAGGAACGCCGACACGAGATGCGGCTTACAGAGGCTGACTGGTGCGCCCTTGGGAACGGACTGCTCGCAGAACTGCCCGACGCCCACCATGGCGGTGCAGGTCGTCCAAATGTCAGACTCCTCCAACTCCGCAGTCTGATGGATCAGAACACGCATCGTCAAGCACCTCGCCGGCGGCGTCGTTCGGCCCTGTCTGTTCGGATGATCCGTGCGGCTTCCAGCAGATCGGCCACCTTGTATGTGCGGAACCTTCCGCTCCGTCCGCGCCGTGGCAGTAAGGGGCGGGACGGGTCTTGTGGGTGACGCTTGGTGGCCCACTGGTGGATCGTATCCTCGCCCACCGACAACATGGCCGCAGCGTCGCGGGTGGTGATCTCGTCCTCGTTGCTGCGGGTCACCAACGTCTCGCCGAGCCACGTCTCACCCAGCGCATGCGCTCGCTCCGTCCACACCCCACGTTCCTCGGCGGGCAGCAGGCCGAGCAGGCTGTTGGCGATGCGCCTCGCCCGTTCGGTGGCGGTGTCGCCGGGCCAGGGCCACCGGTCGGTCATCGTCGGCAGTGCCAGTTGCACTCGGTGCACCGGTGCCGGGTGCCGATGATCGCTCCGCCGCACTCGGGCGGGTCGTCCCACCACGGCGCCATTTCGGTCCGGCCACCGCACTGTGGGCACCGCTCGTCCGACTCCGTCCACGTGCCGGGCCAGTCGCTCATACCGCCGCCACCAGTCCGTTGGCTCGCCGGTAGTCCTCGTGCGAGCACCGCAGCCCGCACGAGCCGCAGTACACGTCACGCTCGTCCCCGGCCGACCTCGGCTGCTCCTGGCGCAGGTCGGGCCGCCCGCAGCGACGGCAGTGCCCGGGCAGGAGCCGGACCGGTTCGGTCAGGCCGAGAGCGGCCACGGCCTGGCGGTGCAGGGCAACCAGGTCGAGGATCCCGGCGGCGCCGGTGACCGCGGCATAGGTGCCGCCCCGGAACATCGTGGTGTGGTCGGGGTCGAGCAGCCGCGCCGGGTAGTCGACGACCAGGACGGGCCCGATGCGGGCGAGCAGTTCGAGGCGCGGCGCGATGACCGTGACAGCGCGGGTGGCGGCGACGCTGGCGCGGACCCCGTGGACGGGTGCGTCGGACAGGCCGGCGTGTTCGCGGACGACCTGTTCCCAGGTGACCAGCGTCGACCAGATGGCGGTGCGGAGTTCGTCGATGTGTAGCTGGATGGGTGCGGGTGGGTCGCCGCTGCCGCGGGGCTGCCCGTCGCCCCACTGTCCCAGCGGCGGGGCGAGGAGGGGCTCGAGGTCGCGGTGGTCGGCGGGTAGCGCGCGGATGTCGTAGCCGGCGGCGTGTAGGCAGGTGTCGCACAGGGGGGTGCGGGTGGCCTGTTCGGGTTCGCCGGCCGCGAAGCCTCGGCAGTGTTCGCCGGCCACACACCACAGGTCGGTCATGGCACCACCGACCGATCAGCTATGCGCTCGTAATTCTGGGCCTGGACTGGTACTCGGGCCACCAGCCAGCGCTGGTCGAGATAGCGTCTACCGTCGTCACGGAACTCAGTTACGTCGATCTGATCCCAGTCGTCGACGACGGTGTAGAACAGGCCCATTACCGCGTCGGCGATCTCTTCGGCCGTCGGCCCAGCACCACCTAAGGGTCCCGCGATCTTGGCGAGAATTCGGGCTCGAAGTTCACTGTGCGGGCCAACGATTGGGTCGGTCTGATCGGGTTGGGCGCCGTTGAGGCCGGTCATTGACGCTGCTCCGTTCGTCGGCGTAGGTGGGCGCACCACGGTCCGCAGCCGACCGTGGCGGGTTGGCGTTTACGGGGCCCGGCGGCGGAGCTGTTCCCGTCGGCGTACCAGACGCCGGCCTGCACCGCACCGACCGGTGTGAGCGCTTCGGCTTCCCGCCGGCAGGAGGCCAGGACGGGGCAGTGCGTGCACAGGTGTACGGCTTGGGCGGCGACTGACGGGTTGCGGGTGAAGTACATCTGGGTCAAGCCGCGGCATCGGGCCTGATGCCACCAGGCGGGGTTGCGGGGTGTGTCGAGACCCCAGGTTCGGTAGCGGCCCATCAGTGCCTGCCGAGCCAGTCGGCGAGGGCGAGCAGGCCCGTGCCGGCGGCCGCCCCCATGGCGCAGAGCACGGCCAGGGACAGGCCGAGGGCGAGGATGGCCCAGGCGGGCGGCGGGTCGTTCACGGGCTCTCCTCGGCTGGGTGCTTGGGGCGGTAGATCGTAACGATCGTCTTGACGTACCGGCCGGTGTGGCCTGTGCGGGCCACGTGCTGACGCAGCCGTTCGCGGGTCGACTCGGGATGGATTTCGCAGCCTTCGCATTCGGCGACGCCGTCGCCGCGGTGGTGGTCGATGCGGACCCGGGAGCCGCGGTTCATACGGCACCGGCCAGTCGGTCGGCGCGGCAGGAGCCGCAGTTGTGCGCGGGCTGCCCGACGTGGTGCGGGCAGTCGGGTACCTCGTCGAGCCGAGCCCGCTTCGCGGCGTGCCAGGCTTCGTTGGTTTCCCGCAGCGTGGCGCAGCGTCGGCACGCTGGCGGGTCGGGGTCGTCTCGGTGTTCTTGGCATTTGCGGGGGGGTTCTGGGCCCAGCCCGGCTGGTGGCCGGGTGGCCGGCGGTTCAGTGAGCCGCTCAGACGCCGGCCTCTCAAATTCCCCCTCTGTCAAACCTTCAAATTCCAGCACATGGGGCCTCAATGGGGCCTCACTGAGTGACTCA
>JBLNGJ010000631.1:0-6027 GCA_050264675.1 Micromonosporaceae bacterium | reverse complement strand
CCTACGTGCGCGCCCGCGACCGGCACTGCCGGTTCCCCACCTGCCGCCGAACGGCCCGACGGGCCCAACTCGACCACAGCACCGACCACCAGCACGGCGGCCCCACCATCCCACCCAACCTGGGCTGCCTGTGCCCCAAACACCACCGGCTCAAGACCCTGGGCCACTGGCAACTCATGCAGATCGCCGATGGTCAGTTCATCTGGCGCTCCAGACTCGGCCGCACCTACCTCGTCGAACCCGAACCCATCGACGACCCCTCCCCCTAAGCGGACGGCAAGGGTGATGGCGATCACCTAAACGGGACGTGCAGCCGGGGCAGCCGGGGCAGCCGGGTTGCACTCTCCGCATCCAAGATGGGGATCTCCGTGACGGCCCCCGCCCGGATCGGCCGGCTGTCACCTTCCAGACACGGCCTGCTTCCGGCATGTCCGCGTCCATAGCATCCTTTGGGCCGGTTAGCGTCAAAGCGGTGGAGCGCTGAGGGCCTCCTGACACACAACTCCCGGGGGGAACATTCGTGGGGACGCTGTTTGCCCGTGACGTTGTGATCATTGGCGGCTGCGGTCGGGTAGGTCTACCCCTGGGTCTCGCGCTCGCCTCCCGCGGGCTGACCGTCACCCTCTACGACATCAACGCCTCGGCCGTGCAGACGGTCAACAGCGCCACGATGCCGTTCGCCGAAGAGGGAGCGGACGCGCTGCTCGCCAACGCGGTGGCCGCTGGTCGGCTGACCGCGACGACCGATGCCGCGAGCGTGGGCACGGCGGAGCATCTCGTGGTCATCGTCGGCACGCCGGTCGACGAGCACCTCAACCCCGATCTCGGCGCGGTGCCGCGGGCGCTGCAGCGGTGCGCTGAGTTCCTCGTACCCGGTCAGCTCATCATTCTGCGAAGCACGATCTACCCGGGCGTGACCGCGCTGACCGAGCGGCTGCTGCACAACCTCGGCATCGAGGTCGACGTGGCGTTCTGTCCGGAACGCATCGCCGAGGGCAAGGCGCTGACCGAGCTGTTCGACCTGCCGCAGATCGTCGCCGCGCGTACTCCCCAGGCGATGGGACGGGCAGAGAAGTTCTTCCGCAACCTCACCGAGGAGATCGTGCCGCTGCAGCCGGAAGAGGCCGAGCTGGCCAAGCTCTTCACCAACACCTACCGGTACGTGAAGTTCGCCACGGCCAACCAGTTCTGGATGATGGCCAACGACTTCGGCCTGGACTACAGCCGGATCCGCCACGCCATCACCCACGACTACCCGCGCGCGGCCGATCTGCCGATGCCCGGCTTCGCCGCCGGGCCCTGCCTGCTCAAGGACACCATGCAGCTGGCGGCGTTCAACAAGAACAACTTCGTGCTCGGGCACTCGGCGATGCTGATCAACGAAGGCCTGCCGCTGTATCTGGTGGCCCGGCTGGAGGATCGCTTCGAGCTCGCCGACGCCACCGTCGGCATCCTCGGCATGGCGTTCAAGGCCGAAAGCGACGACTCACGGGAGAGCCTCGCGTACAAGCTCCGCAAGATCCTTACACTCAAGGCCAAGCGCGTGCTCTGCCACGACCCCTACATCGCCGACGACCGGTTCTCTCCATTGTCGACGGTGCTCGAGGAGTGCGATGTGCTCGTCATCGCGGCGCCGCACCGCGAGTACGCGAGCCTCGCCACCGACCGTCCGGTCATCGACATGTGGGGCATCACCGGTCGTGGGGTGCTGGTGTGACCAACACCCGGGATGTTCCCGCCTTCGGCGACGCCACGCCGCGGGTGTCGGTGGTCATCCCGGTCTACAACGAGGGCGAGGCGATCCTGGCCTGCCTGGAGCGCATCCTGCGCGACGTCACGCTGTCCAGCGAGATCCTCATCGTGCACGACATGCCGGAAGACACCACCGTCCCGTACGCGCAGAAAGTAGCCGCCACCGACCCGCGGGTGCGTCCGGTGCTCAACACCTACGGACGCGGGCCGGCGCAGGCGATCCGGTTCGGCATCCACGCTGCCCGGGCACCGGTCGCGGTGGTCACCATGGCCGACGGCTCCGACGATCCACGTCAGATCGACGAGCTGGCCCGCCTGGTCGAACGCGGCGTGGTCGTGGCCGCCGCCTCCCGCTACATGCCCGGCGGGCAACAGGTCGGCGGCCCGCGCTTGAAGCGAATGCTCTCCCGCTGGGCCGGACGCAGCTTGCACACCTTCGCCCGGGTCGGCACCCGCGACGCCACCAACAGCTTCAAGGCCTACAGCACCGAGTTCGTCCGCCAGGTCGGCATCGAGTCCCGCACCGGCTTCGAGATCGGCCTCGAACTCACCGCCAAGGCCACCCGCTGCCGCCGCCCGGTCGCCGAGATACCCACCATCTGGCTCGACCGCCAACTCGGCCAGTCCCGCTTCGACCTCGGCCGGTTCCTGCCCAGCTACCTCCGCTGGTACCTGCACGCCTTCGGCCGCCGCCGGGCGGTCAGGCGGGGATGACGTCCTGCTTCCGCAGCTCGGCCAGGCCGAGGGCGATCCCGCGCAGCAGGTCGGTCGTGTCGGTCAACCGGCTCACCGACTGGCTTTCCGGGGCCGCCCGTCCGTTCTCGGCTACGTACGCCACCGCCGCGCCGACCAGCTCCTCGTAGCCCGCGACGCCTTGCTCGAACTGCCCGACCATGAAGGCATGGTTGAGGCCGGCGTGCGGCCCGCCGTACTGAAGCCCGCGCTCCACGCCGGCTGCCCGCTTGGCCAGCTCCCGCAACTCGCGTTCGGCCAGCGACGCCTCCCGCACCGCCGTCTCGCCGGGCTCACCTCGGCGCAGGGCAAGGCCCGCCAGCACGGCGGCCGCCCGGTCAAGCCGGTGCCAGCCGGGTGCCACGGCCGATCCGCGTAGCCGGATCAGGTCAGCCTGGCGACGCAGCTCCGCGAATGCCTCTCGCCCGCCGGGGATTCCGGCCACGAACGCCTCCACCCGCGTGCGGACCCGGTCGCCGGCCAGCGCCGGATCAAGCCCGGGCGGCGGGGCCTGCGCCGCCAGCGCGCGAAAGTCCAACCACCGCCAGCTGGCCAGCATCACCGAGCTGCCGGCGGCCGCGGCCCAGACGGCGTCGATCACACCAACTCCGGAGTACGGCGTAAGCACGACCGCCGCACCGATCAGCGCGCCGGCCAGGACGCTCCACCTCCGGGCCGCACGCCTCAGCCGTCGTAGGCGCCGGCCGTACCGTGCCCGCTGGTCAACCATGACCGCCTCCTCGCTGGCGCTTCCCACGCCCGCCCGCACGAAGGTCTCGCTCAGAAGCGTAAGCCGCCCGGGCCGAGGCGTGGTCGGTCTGCCCGGAACCGTGCGCCGTAGGCTGCCGGGCATGTCTATCTATGACACCGCCATCGCCGGGCTCGACGGCCGCCCAGCGGCGCTCGCCGAGCGCAAGGGCCAACCGACGCTGTTCGTCAACGTCGCTTCCCAGTGCAGCCTCACCCCGCAGTACGCCGGCCTCGAACGTCTGCACGCGCGGTTTGCGACCCAGGGATTCTCCGTCATCGGCGTACCCTGCAACCAGTTCGGCGGCCAGGAGCCGGGCAGTCCGGTCGAGATCGCCGAGTTCTGCTCGACGACCTACGGCGTGACGTTCCCGCTGACCGAGAAGATCGAAGTGAACGGCGAGCACCGGCATCCGCTCTACCAGATGCTGACCGCGGCCGGTGACGCCGATGGTGAAGCCGGCGACGTGCAGTGGAACTTCGAGAAGTTCCTCGTCGGCCGCGACGGTAGCGTCATCGCCCGGTTCCGCCCCGGTACGGACCCAGAGTCCCCCCAGCTCGTCGCGGCGGTCGAGGCGGCCCTGACCACCTGACGCCCACTAGTCTCGGGCCATGGCCTTGCGACCCGACGAGTTCTACGCGCACGCACTCACCGCCGCGGATAACGAGCGCCGGCTACCGCTCGCGCGTATGACGGGGTGGGATATCAGCCCGTTCGAGCCGGACCGACTGCGCGTCGCGCCGCTGCGACCGCCGGTCCTGCCTGAGCCGCCACGGCACGGCGAAGATCCCGCCGACTGCCGGGCGTGCCGTAACCGGGACGAAGGCCTATGGTTCGACGACCGGTGGCGGCTGGCTCGGATCGCCGGAGTCGGCGCGCCGCTGGTGCTAATGCTGTATCCACGCGATCATTACGACCTGGCCGACCTGCCTGATGAGCGGGCCGCTGAACTAGGCCGGCTGACCACCCACATCGTCCGCCATGTGCAGGCGTTGCCGCACATCGCCCGCGCCCACGTCTACCGCATCGGCGATGGCGGCGCCCACCTGCATGTGTGGTTCTTCGCTCGGCCCGAGGGGCAGGCCCAGCTGTACGGGTCGTGGCTGGTCGTCTGGGACGACCTCCTACCGGAGTACCCGGCGGAGGTCGCCCAGGCCGACGCGGTGATCGTGGCCGACGCGCTGGTCGCCTCGTACGGAGGCCGCCGATCGCCCGCCACCGAACCGTCGCCTAGCTAAGTACAGCCGCCTGGCTGAACACCTTCTCCATTAGATGGTGAAGAAGCTCGTGCCGTTGGGCACGGTGTTGCCGATGTTGCAGGTTCCCTCGGACGTACCGTTGCCGATGACCTCGTTGCCGACCAGCTCGGGGTCGCCCAACGGGTAGGCGCAGATCACGTCGAGGTACCAGTGTTGGCCCGCCGGCCGGTTGGTGCAGGTCATCGACTCCTGGTTGGGTGCGTTCTTGCTGACCGTGCAGTCGACCGGAATACGGGAGCCGTCCAGGATCGTCTCGGTGCCGACGGAGGTAAGGTCGGCCGGCACGCTGGCACTGGTCAGGTGTACGTCGAAGGTCTCGCTCGATTCGCCGAAGCCGTCATTGACGAGCTGGATGAGCACCTCGTGGTTCACCGTGTTCGCCGCGATCGTCACCGTCCCACTCGTCGGCCCGGTGTAGTCGACCCCGGCGGTGGCCGTGCCGCCAGAAATCTGCCAGCCCACGTTGATGTCGTGGTTGTAGATGCGGCTCGTGTAGACCCGGAAGCTAAGCGTCAATGCGGTGTTTGTGCACGGATAGGGCGCGGTGTTCGAACACATTGGTAGATATTCGTATCCGGAAAAGTTTCCGACCGTGATCACGGTGGGCTTTGCGGCCACTGCCGCGGACGCTATCGATAGGGCACCTACCGTGCCCAGTGTGGCGGCCACACCGATGATCGCTAACCTACGAAAGCCGTTCATGGGTTCGACTCCTTGGTTGGACAGTCCAGCGTTAGCACCCATGATGTGGGCGACCATCCCCGCCGGCAACGGAATCAGACGCCAGCGCAACGGACGGGGCACTGGCGCAACGGATCAGGCGCTGGCGCGAACCTGGGCGAGCAGCTCCGGGGAGACGTTGCCACCGGAGACGACGAGCACGACCTTGGCGCCACGGGGAGGCCGGACCATTCCAGACTCCAACGCGGCCAGCCCGGCCGCCGCCGCCGGTTCGGCTTCGACCCTCTCCTCGTTCACCAGGGTCCGAAGGGCGGCGAGGATCGCGTCGTCCGACACCCGCACGACTTCGTCCACAAGCGACTGGATGTGGCGGAACGGCACCTCGCCCGTGATCGGCGCGGTCAGACCGTCCGCAATGGAGCGTGGCGCCGCCAGCACCTCCGGCCGGCCGGCGGCCAGGCTGAGCGACACCACGTCGGAGGTCTCCGGCTCGACGCCCACCACCCGGGCCGCGGGCGCCAGGTGCTTCACCGCGGTGGCGACCCCGCTGATCAGGCCCCCGCCACCGACCGGCACGAGCACCAGGTCGACATCGGAGAGGTCCGCGACCAGCTCCAGTCCGACGCCCGCGTGCCCGGCCACCACGGCTGGATCGTCGAAGGGATGCAGCAGCGTCAGCCCGCGCTCGGCCGCCAACCGGTACGCCGTGCCGACCAGGTCGGACTCGACCAGAACGACGTCGGCGCCGAGCGCGCGGGTCGCCTCGATCTTGCGCGGCACGGCGTGGGCCGGCATGCAGACCGTGACCGGGACGCCGAGCGTGGCGCCGGCGTGGGCGACCGCCATCGCGTGGTT
>JBLNGJ010000630.1:0-3224 GCA_050264675.1 Micromonosporaceae bacterium | reverse complement strand
AAATAACGCGGCTCGCCAGGACGCCGACACTCGCAGACACCATTGCCCACGCGACGGGCGGAGGCTACCCGCGACAGGCTGAATGTGATCCAGGCCACACGGCAAAGCCGGGCATTGGTGCCGCAATCACCGCTATGCCGGAAGGTCCTCCAGCAGTTCGGTGACCACCTCGGCGATCGGTGAACGCTCCGACCGGGTCAGCGTCACGTGAGCAAACAGCGGGTGCCCCTTCAGCGCGTCAATGACCGCGGCGACGCCGTCGTGGCGGCCGACCCGCAGGTTGTCCCGTTGGGCGATGTCGTGCGTGAGCACCACCCGCGACCCGGCGCCGATGCGGGAGAGCACGGTGAGCAGCACGCCCCGCTCCAATGACTGGGCCTCGTCGACGATGACGAACGCGTCGTGCAGGCTGCGGCCGCGGATGTGGGTGAGCGGTAACACCTCGAGCATGCCGCGGGCGGTGACCTCCTCGATGACGTTCTCATGCACGACGGCCCCGAGCGTGTCGTAGACCGCCTGCGCCCAGGGCGACATCTTCTCCGACTCGGTGCCGGGCAGATAGCCCAGCTCCTGCCCGCCGACGGCGTAGAGGGGGCGGAACACGATGACCTTGCGGTGCCGCCGTCGCTCCATGACCAGCTCGAGCCCGGCGCACAGGGCCAGCGCCGACTTGCCGGTGCCGGCACGACCGCCGAGCGAGACGATGCCGATCGACTCGTCCAGCAACAGGTCCAGGGCGATCCGTTGCTCGGCCGAGCGCCCGCGCAGCCCGAACGCGTCGCGGTCGCCGCGGACCAGCTTCACGCTCTTGTCCGGGCAGACGCGGGCCAGCGCTGAGCCGTTCGACGAATGCAGCACCAGGCCGGTGTGGCAGGGCAGCTCGGCCGCCTCCAGGTGCTCGATCGGCTCGCCGGCGTAGAGCCGGCGCACCTCGACGTCGGTGACGTCCAGCTGGGCCATGCCGCTCCAGCTCGGGTCGGTGGCCTGGCCGTGCCGGTACTCGTCGGCGGTCAGGCCGACCGCGGCCGCCTTGACCCGCAGCGGCATGTCCTTGGTCACCAGCGTCACCTTGCGGCCCTCGGCGGCGAGGCCGAGCGCGACCGCGAGGATCCGCGAGTCGTTGCTGTCGTTGCGGAAGCCGGCCGGCAACGCGGTCGGATCGGCGTGGTTGAGCTCGACGCAGACGGTGCCGCCCGCCTCGTTCACGGGCAGCGGCCGGTCCAGCCGGCCGTGGCTTACGCGCAGGCCGTCCAGCAAGCGCAAGGCGTGGCGCGCGAAAGCGCCGAGCTCCGGGTGATGACGCTTGCCCTCAAGCTCCGAGATCACCACCAGCGGCAGGATCACCTCGTGCTCGGCGAACCGCAGCACCGCGGAGGGGTCAGCGAGCAGCACCGATGTGTCCAACACGTAGGTGCGGTGGTCCAAAGTGGACGAATTTGGTGGCACGCTCGCCGTCCTGGCCGCGGCCGGCTTGGGCGCGCCCGAGGTGAGCGTTGCGGCGGGCCGGGCCAGGCTCGTTGGCACGGCGGTCGTTGGCACGGCCCGGGTCGGCTTGGCCGAGCTGGCCCGACGTTGGGCCCGCCCCCCGTGCGGTGACGGCGACGCTGCGGACTGCGGCTCGGACTCCCCTCTCGCGGCCTCATCGGCGCGGCGGCGACCGGTCGTCTTGCGGGCACCGGTACGGGAGGCGGTGGGGGGTATGGACTTCGACACGAGCCTGCTCCGGCAGACGCGCACCTCGGCGTCCGCGGTCGCATCGTCCGACGCCGGACGGGGTCGGGTGCCGACACCGTTCTGCTCGGGCTTCGGGTGGCCGGGAAGGCCCCGAGCCACACGCAGACGCTAACCGGCGCGCGCCATTTTCGCCCAGATCCGCGTTACGAGCGTGTCGCGCACCCGGGTTGACGAGCTACCCGACTACCCGACGCCGGGGTCCGGGGTTTCGCCGCCGGTCTCGGCCAGGGCCAACGGCCGGCCCGGCTCTTCGGGCGTGTCATACGTTGCGCTCGTGTACGTGGTGCCTAGCGGCCGGATGGCCGGGAACGTCTCGGCCCGGCGGGCGGCCGGCGTACGCAGCACCGACGCGACCGCGGCCTGCAGCTCCCGGCGGCGACGGTTCCAGCTCGCCCGGTCACCGTCGAAGTAACCCTGGCGATAGCCGAAGCGGTAGCCGAGTCGGTAGCTGAACTGGGCGTGCATGCGCCCGGCGGTGTATCCGGCGCAGGCGAGCACGAGCAGGATCGCGAGTACGCCGACCTCGTTCATTCGCCCCCCAAGCATCGTGTCACGTCATCGCTACATCGATGCCACACAAAGTATCGCGTACGTGACACAAGCTAGCTTGTCTTGCGCGCGTGACCCCATCACCCGTTCGGTTGATTCGGGCAGCGTCCCTACGCTGCCTAACCTGATGCGTATGACGCCACCCCGTCATGGCACCCCGATGATCGGCAACTATCAATCGTCACGTACGCGGGACACGACGCGCTCCGAGGGCCGCAAGATTGCCTTCGCCGCATTCGTGCGCCACGGCCTCGATCACGCGCGCGCCGCGCTCGCCTGGAACGGCACCGAGGTCTCCCGGCAGACCGGCGTCTCCCGGCAGACGATCAATCGATGGGTACGCGGCGACTGGTCCACGGATCCCGAGCCCGACCGGGTCGTCGCGTTCTGCGACGGACTCGGCCTCGACCCGGCGGTAGCGTTCGAGATCCTCGAATGGCGTCGGAGCCCGGCGAACCCGGCCGGCGCCGCCGCGCCGCTCGACCCCGACATCGCCGCCCTGCTCCGGCGGCTGACCGACCCGCGCATCAGCGAGGCCGAGAAGTTCCACATCCGCGAGACCGTGCGCTACCTCGCCTACCGGCCGGCGTTCCCGCCAACCGGCACTTTTCCGGATTCCGCCCACACCGACGCGGGCTGAGGGGCTCGTTCCAGGTTGTTGCCCCGGCCAACGTCCGCCCGGCCCCGACCCACACGCCCCAACACGCCCCTCGCGCCAGCACGCCCCCGCGCCCAGCGCGCCGCCGCGCCGAGCACGCCCCCGCGCCGCGGCGTGTCGCCCGGCCAATGCGAGCGCGCCGCCGCCGAACACGCCCAGATGGCGCACGACACGCCGTGCCGGCGGCCAGAACCTCGCCGCGCCACCCGCGTTGAGTACGGCGGGAGGAACGGAGGGTGGCATGCCGCTGAAATGGATCAGCGCGCTCGTCGCGACCAGTTGC
>JBLNGJ010000629.1:0-7563 GCA_050264675.1 Micromonosporaceae bacterium | reverse complement strand
GTCGAGGTGTTCCTCGACGAAACCCTCGACCCGGATGGTCTGCGCGCGGCGGCCCGGGTGATCACCGACCGGGCGCTCGCCGCGCACCTGGCCGAACAGTCCGGCTGGTCCCACCCGACCGACTGCGACCGCCTCGACGCCGCCTTCGCCGACCTCGCCGCCGCGGGGATTCTGGCCCGGCAGCACTTCAGCTGCTGCGGAACCTGCGGTGCGAACGACATCCGCGAGGCGATGCAGCAGGCGGAGAAGGATGGGTACGCCAGCCGCGGCTACACGTTCTTCCACCTGCAGGACACCGAGCACGCGGTCGCCGGCGACGGCCTCTACCTCAGCTACGGTGCCCGGCACCCGGACGAAGCGGCCGCCGTGGCGATCGGGCACGAAATCGTGATGGTGCTGCGGGCGCACGGCTTGGCCCCGACCTGGAACGGGCGTCACGCCCACCGCATCGCACTCCCGCTCGCCTGGCGCCGCCGGCGCGACGACCCAGCCGCCCGCTAAACGGTCCCGGCCTCGCTGACGGTCCGGCCTGGTCAACGGGGCAACATTCAGGAACGGGCCGTTACGCGCACGGGCGAAGGGGCTCGTTGGCGAAAACTGTCCTGATCTTGACGCTCGACGTCAGTCCTCAGCGGAGGGCGAAAGCGGCCGGGCCACGGTGAGCCAGCGCTCCAGCACCGCCGCCGTGGCGCCGGAGTCGATCGCCGCCGACGCGCGCTCCATCCCGGTCCGCAGCGCGGCCGGCACGTCACCGCCGAAGCCCGCATAGGCGGCCAGCGCCGCGCCGGCGTTGAGCACGACCGCGTCGCGCACCGGTCCGGCCTCGCCCGCCAGCACCCGGTGGGCCACCGCGGCGTTGACCGCCGCGTCGCCGCCGCGCAGGTCCTCGGCCCGGGCCCGGGCAACGCCCAGGTCGACGGCGTCGATGATCAGCTCGTGGACCTGCCCGTCCTCGACCGCGAAGACGCGGGTGGGTGCGGTGGTCGTGAACTCGTCCAGCCCGTCCTCGCCCCGCAGGACCAGGACGGTGTCGCCGCGTCCGGCGAAGACCTGGGCCATCAGCCCGGCCATCCGGGCATCGGCGCAGCCGACCGCGGACGCCCGGGGTTGGGCCGGGTTGGTCAGCGGTCCGAGGAAGTTGAATGCGGTGGGTACGCCCATCTCCCGCCGCGGCACCGAGGCGTGACGCAGTCCGGAGTGGAACCGCGGCGCGAAGCAGAACCCGATGCCGGCCTCGCCGACGCAGCGGGCCACCTCGGCCGGGCCGAGGTCGAGCGGGAGGCCGAACTGCTCGAGCAGGTCGGCCGAACCGCACAACGAGCTCGCGGCGCGGTTGCCGTGCTTGATCACACGTACGCCGGCGCCGGCGACGACCAGCGCTGCCATGGTCGAGATGTTCACGGTGTGGGCGCGGTCGCCGCCGGTGCCGACCACGTCGACCGCGTCGTGAGCGTGTTCGGCGCCGAGGACCTCACCGAGGTCGACCCGGGCGGCGGCGCCGAGCATGGCGGCGACGAGACCGGCGAGCTCGGCCGGCGTCTCGCCCTTGGCCCGCAGCGCGATGACGAACGCGGTGATCTGCACCGGGCTCGCCTCGCCGGTCACGATCTCGCGCATCGCCCAGGCGGTGTCGTCTGTGGACAGAGACTCGCCCCGCAACAGCGTGCCGAGCAGGTTGGGCCAGGTGCGCTCGCCCACGGTCGCCTCCCGGGCGGTGGGTGGTTCAGGGGGTGGCCGGAGTGTCCAGGGATCGTTGCGACGACGCGCTCTCCTCGGCGGAGGCGCCAGCATGGTCGCGCAGCAGCTTCGCGATCGTCTGCCCGGTGGTCATCGGGTCCAGGGGGTGGGTCAGGGTCGCGTCCACGCGGGCGAAGGCGGCCAGCCACCGATCGGCCGCCCGCGCGATCACCAAGCAGGTGGGCGGGGCATCGCTGTACTCATCGCGCAGCTGCCGCGCGATGCCGATGCCGCCGGCCGGCGTGGCCTCCCCGTCGAGCACCATCAGGTCGACGCGGGCCTCGTCCAGTTGCCGGATCACCTGGTCGTAGCTGCTCGCCTCCACGAAGCGGACGCTGAGGTCGGGGGCCGGCGCCGGACCGATGGCCAGGCGCATGCTCTCGCGCACCGCCGGGTCGTCGCTGTAGAGCAGGACGACGGCGGTGGCCCGCTCATTCGCGCGCTCGGTCATGGCCTCAGACGCCTCCCCGGTGGACGGCTATGCGCGGTCCCGTTCGCCGGCTTCGCGAGATTATGCGCGGTCCCGCTCGCCAGCTTCGCGAGACTGTGCGCTGATCGTACCGAGACGGGCGGCCGCGGCCTGCTGCGCCTCCTCGCGGTCGAGGGCCCGGTCGATGCGGCGGGCCTCCCGCTCGGCCTGGCGCATCCACTGCACCACCAGTGCGCCGAGCATGGCCACGCTGACCAGTTCGCCGCCGGCCCACAGGATGCCACCGGCGAGCCGTTGGTCGGCCGGCGGATCGGCCCAGGTCAGCGCGAGCGAGGGGTACCAGTCGCCGCCGAGCAGGCTCGCGCTCTGCATGATGGTCAGCCCGAGCACGGTGTGCAGCGGAGTGGAGAGGAACATCAGCAATGCCCGCAGCGGGTAGGGCAGCCGCCCGGGCAGCGGATCCAGGCCGATCAGCGGCCAGAAGAACAGGCAGCCGCCGATCACGAAGTGCAGGTGCACGAGCACGTGCAGCCATTCGTGGGCCAACGAGGCCCGGTAGAGGCCCGAGAAGTAGAGCACAAACGGGCTGGCCACGAAGACGACGAAGGTGAACACCGGGAACGTGAGCACCTTGGCCGCCCGGCTGTGCAGCACGGCCAGCAACCGCCGCCGTGGCACCGGGGCCAGCGTGCGCAGGGCCAGGGTCACCGGAGCGCCCAGGGCGAGCGCGATCGGCGCCAGCATCGACAGCACCATGTGCTGCACCATGTGCACACTGAGCAGGGTCTCGTCGTACGCCGCCAGCCCGCTGACCGTACCCAGCGCGACCAAGGCCAGGCCGACGCCGAACAGGACGCTGCGCCCGACCGGCCAGCGGTTGCCGCGGCGGTGCAGCCGGCGCACGCCGTAGCCGTAGATCAGGCCGCCAGCGAGCACGGCCAGACCGGCCAGGGAGAGCGGGTGGGCCGCCGTGAGCACCGAGGCCGGCGTGAACGGCCCGAGCCCGTCGGAGCCGTGCGCGAGAACCGGCACGTAGCCGAGGCTAGCCTTGCCGGCGCTCGCTCGGCTCGCGCGGGGTCCATCCGTCGGCGCTCGCTCGGCTCGCGCGGGTCAATCCGTCGGCGCTCGCTCCGCTCGCGCGGGTCAACACGCCACCCCCGGCCACAACGCCGGCTGATCGCGGGCAATAATGACCGCGTGACCGCGGCCGAAGCGATTCCGAGGAGCCAGATTCACTCCCTGACCAGGCCCAACATGGTCAGTGTCGGCACGATCGTCTGGCTCTCCAGCGAGCTGATGTTCTTCGCCGCCCTGTTCGCGATGTACTTCTCCATCCGGGCCACACCGCTCGGGCAGGAGCAGTGGGCCGAGCACACCAAGGTGCTCAACCTGCCGTACGCGCTGACCTTCACGATCATCCTGGTCGCCTCGTCGATCACCTGCCAGATGGGCGTCTTCGCGGCCGAGCGGGGCGACGTCTACAACCTGCGACGCTGGTTCTCCATCACCTTCCTGATGGGCCTGGCGTTCGTGCTGGGGCAGGTCAACGAGTACCGCAACCTGGTGGGCGAAGGCGTGAAGATCAACGCCGACGGCTTCGGCTCGATGTACTACCTGACCACGGGATTCCACGGCCTGCACGTCACCGGCGGCCTGGTCGCCTTCATCTACTTCATGATCCGTACGACGCTGAGCCGGTTCACGCCGGCCCAGGCGACCGCGGCGATCGTCGTCTCGTACTACTGGCACTTCGTCGACCTGGTGTGGATCGCGCTCTTCAGCATGATCTACTTCCTGAAATGACCGGCCTGGCCCATTCCGACCGAGCGTCCCGACCCGAGCGTGAGGTGAGGCAATGACTGCTCCTGACCGGGGAGCCGGCCCGCGCCGTCGGCGCCGGTTCGCGGGGCCACGCGGACGGGTGTACCGCCGACTCAGTGTCGCGGTGCGGCTCGTCGCCGCGCTCACGCTGGTCGGTGGCGTCTACGCCGCGTTCGCGCCCGGCCAGCGGGCCGGCGCGCAGGACACCCCCCCGCTCTCGGCGCAGGCGCAGGAGGGCAAGCAGATCTACGAGACGAGCTGCATCAGCTGCCACGGCCGCAACGCGCAGGGCGTCCCGGACCGTGGGCCCAGCCTGATCGGTGTCGGCTCAGCCGCGGTCGAGTTCCAGGTCGGCACCGGACGCATGCCGCTGGCCCGGCAGGAAGCCGAGGCCGTCCGCAAGCAGCCGCAGCTCAGCCTGGACGAGGCGCGCAAGATCGGTGCGTACATCGAAGAGCTCGGTGGCGGGCCGCAGCTGCCCGAGGGCGACGACCTGCACACCGGCGGCGACCTGGCCCGCGGTGGCGAGCTGTTCCGGGTCAACTGCTCGTCCTGCCACGCCTTCTCGGCCAACGGCGGTGCCCTCTCCTCGGGCAAGTCCGCGCCGAGCCTGGAGGACGCCACCGACCGCGACCTTTACGCCGCGATGCTCACCGGCCCGCAGAACATGCCGGTCTTCGGCGACAACCAGCTGACCCCGCAGGAGAAGCGCGACATCATCGCGTACGTGCAGAACCTCAAGTCCGACCGGGATCCGGGCGGGTTCGGCATGGGCCGCTACGGCCCGGTGCCCGAGGCTCTGGCGATCTTCCTGGTGGGCATGGTCGCGTTGATCTTCACGACGCTCTGGATCGCGGGGAAGTCATGACCACGCCGAGTGACCGGCCCGAGCGCGGCTTCGACGTCGACGACCCGAGTTTGAGCCGGTTCGACCTGGTTCGCGAGGGCGCCCGGCGCGATGGCGTCGAGATCGTCCACTACGCGTCCCGGTTCCCCCGCCCGGGCACCAAGGCGGAGAAGCGGGCCGAGCGCTCCATCGCCCTGCTCTTCGTGCTGAGCGGCTTGGCCGCGATCGGGTTCGTGGTCGCCTTCGCCGCCTGGCCCTTCGCCTACGAGCCGGGCACCAACCTAGGCAAGTACTTCACCCCCGTCCTCGGCCTGTCGCTGGGGCTGGCGTTGCTGTTCCTCGGCTTCGGCATCGTCGCCTGGAACAAGAAGCTGCTACCCGAAGAGCTCGCCGTGCAGGACCGCCACGACGGTGCCTCGCCCCGCGACGAGCAGGTGCTCACCGGCGCCAACATGCTCAACATGGCCGACGAGCTCGGCATCCGGCGCCGGCCGTTGCTCAAGGGCGCCCTGCTGCTGCCGGCGGTCGGGCTCGGTGCGGCGGCGATCGTCCCGCTCGGCGCGCTGCTGAAGGACCCGCACCGGGACGAGGTCTTCTTCTACACCGGCTGGTCCCCTAAGCACAACGGCGGCAAGCCCGTACGCTTGATTCGCGATGACGGGACGCCGATCCGACCGGAGGAAGTCAGCGTAGGCGGGCAGATGACCGTGTTCCCCGATATTCCCGGTGGCACGACGAACAAGTGGGCCGACTCGCCCACCTTGTTGATCCATCTGCGCCAGAGCGCCGCGGACGAGCTGCGCCGTAACCTCAGCAGGGCGCCGCTGAACGCGAGCTTCAACGGCGGCCAGGGCGGCCTGTGGGGCAACTTCGTCGCGTACTCGAAGATCTGCACCCACGCGGGCTGCCCGGCGAGCCTGTACGAGCAGCAGACCAACCGCCTGCTCTGCCCATGCCACCAGTCGCAGTTCATCATCACCGACAACGCTCGGCCGATCTTCGGCCCGGCCACCCGGCGGCTGCCCATGCTGCCGCTGGGCCTCGGCGAAGACGGCTACCTCATCGCGACCGACGACTTCGGCATGGCGATCGGACCGGCTTTCTGGGAGCGGCCATGACCTCGGCGATACGGCAGGGCAAGAGCAAGCGGCGCCGGTTCGACCTGGCCCGGCTGCCCGGGGCGGTCGCCGAGGGCGCCGACGAACGGCTGCAGGTGGCCAGCCCGCTGCGGCGGGTGTTCAACAAGGTCTTCCCCGACCACTGGTCGTTCATGCTCGGTGAGATCGCCCTCTACTCGTTCATCATGTTGCTGCTCACCGGCACGTTCCTGGCGCTGTTCTTCGACCCCTCCATGGAGGAGGTCACCTACAACGGCAGCTACGCCCCGCTGCGCGGGGTCGAGATGTCGCGGGCCTACGAGTCGTCGCTGAACCTCTCCTTCGATGTCCGCGGTGGCCTGGTGATGCGCCAGATGCACCACTGGGCCGCGCTGATGTTCGTGGCCGCGATCGTGGTGCACATGCTGCGGATCTTCTTCACCGGTGCGTTCCGCAAGCCACGCGAGCTGAACTGGATCATCGGGGTGAGCCTGTTCTGGCTCGGCTTCACCGAGGGCTTCGCCGGCTACTCGCTGCCCGACGACGCGCTCTCCGGCACCGGCCTGCGCATCGCCTCGGCGATCGTGCTCTCCATCCCGGTGATCGGATCCTGGACGGCGACCTCGCTCTTCGGCGGTGAGTTCCCCGGCACCGACATCCTGCCCCGGCTCTACATCGTCCACGTGCTGCTGATCCCGGCGATCCTGCTCGCCCTCATAACCGTCCACATCGGACTAGTGGTCAAGCAGAAGCACACCCAGTGGCCCGGGCCGGGCCGGACCAACCACAACGTGGTCGGCATCCGGATGTTCCCCCGCTTCGCCCTCAACGGCGGCGGCTTCAACATGATCGTCTTCGGCCTGATCGCGCTGCTGGGCGGCCTGTTCCAGATCAACCCGATCTGGCTCTTCGGGCCGTACAAGGCGGCGGTGGTCTCCGCGGCCAGCCAGCCCGACTGGTACGTGATGTTCCTCGACGGCTCGACCCGGCTCTTCCCGGCCTGGGAGATCCGTGCCTTCGGCTACACCGTGCCGGCGCTGTTCTGGCCCACGGTGGTGCTGCCGGGCATCCTCACCGTGCTGCCGATGCTCTACCCGTTCATCGAGGCGCGCCTGACCAAAGACAAGCGCGCCCACCACCTGCTGCAGCGACCCCGCGACGTGCCCAGCCGCACCGCGCTGGGCGCCATGGCGCTGGCCTTCTACGTGGTGCTGCTGCTCTCCGGGGCCAACGACGTGATCGCCGACAAATTCGACATCAGCTTGAACGCGATGACCTGGGGTGGCCGGATCGCCGTCCTGCTGGCGCCGCCGCTGGCGTACTACGTGACCTACCGCATCTGCCTCGGGCTGCAGCAGCACGACCGCGAGGTGCTCGCCCATGGCGTGGAGACCGGCATCATCCGCCGGTTGCCCGACGGCCGGTTCATCGAGGTGCACCAGCCCCTCGGCGCCACCGACGGCCACGGGCACGCTGGGTTGGAGTACGCGGGCTGGACCGTGCCGAAGAAGATGAACCGCCTCGGCGCGGTGGCTCCCGCGGTGAAGGGGTTCTTCCGGCCGGTGGAGAAGCCCGGACCGGCGCCCCGGCCCGTGGTCACCGCGTCGCCGGAGAGCCCGGCCGGCCCCAAC
>JBLNGJ010000628.1:0-5216 GCA_050264675.1 Micromonosporaceae bacterium | reverse complement strand
GGCCTGGTTGCGTTCGACGACCAGGTGGAGATCGTCGTTGCGGCCGGCCCGCTCGCCGACAAGGCCACCGTGAAGGCGGCCGTCGCCCGGGTCGACGCGCGGGCCAACACCGATCTGTCGGCCGGCTACCTGCGCGGGCTGCAGGAGGCACGCCGGGTCGCTGGCGCATCCGGGGCGACCGTACTGCTGATCAGCGATGGACATGCCAACGCCGGCGTCACCGACCCGGAGCGGCTCGCCGGGGTCGCGGCCGAGGCCCGGCGGCACAGCGTGACCACCTCGACGCTCGGCTACGGCCTCGGCTACGACGAGCGGATCCTCTCCGCCCTGGCCCGGGGCGGTGCCGGCAACGAGCTCTTCGCCGAAGAACCGGACACCGCGATCGGCCTCATCGCCGGCGAAGTCGAGGGCCTGCTGGCCCAGACCGCCCAGGCGGCCTCATTAATGATCCGGGTGACCCCGGCGGTGCATAGCGTCCAGATCGTCAACGAGCTGCCGGTCACCGCCGCCGCCGACGGCGTGCTCGCCGAGCTGGGCAGCTTCTACGCCGACGAGACGCGCAAGGTCGTGCTCACGCTGGAGGTGCCCGGCATCGCTGCGCTGGGTCTGGCCGAGGTGGCCACGCTGGAGTTCACCTACGTGGAGCTGCCGGCGCTCAAGCAGCACACCGTCACCGTCCCCCTGCATGTCAATGTGGTGCCGGCCGACGTGGCCGCCGGGCGGGTCGCCGACCCGGCGGTCCGGACCGAGCTGATCTACCTGCGTGCCCAGCAGGCCAAGCGGCGCGCGTCCACCCATCTGAGCGCCGGCCACGCCGAGGCCGCCTTGGCCGAGCTCCGGGCCGCCCGCGACGCGATCGCGACCGCCCTGACCGACGCGCCGGCTCACCTCGCCGCCGACCTGGCCGAGGAGGCGGCGGCGCTGGACTACCTTGCCACCGAGACCGCGCAGGGCAGCGTGGCCCGCGCCGCCAAGTACTCCTCGATGGACGCGACCCACAAGTCGAGCAAGCGCGGCCGGCCCTTGCCGGACCCGGGGCCGAGTTCGTCCTAAGTGGACGTACGCACGAGCTCGGGTGCCTCGGCTGGCGTCACGTCGGGCTCCCGGGCGAGCGCGCTCGGCCACCAGATGCGCGGCCCGATGTCCAGGTTGAGCGCGGTGACCAGGACCGAGCGGACGATGATGGTGTCGAGCAGCACGCCGAAGGCCACCGCGAAGCCGATCTCCGCGAACGCCGTCAGCGGCAGCGTGGCGAGCACGGCGAACGTGCCGGCGAGCACGCATCCGGCCGAGGTGATGACACCGCCGGTCGCGGCCAGCCCGATCAGCGACGCTCGTCGGGTGCCGTGGCGCAGCGCCTCCTCGCGGACCCGGGTCATCAGGAAGATGTTGTAGTCGATGCCCAGGGCGACCAGGAAGACGAAGACGAACAGCGGCAACGATGTGTCGGCGCCGTGGAAGCCGAAGATGTAGCGGAACACGAGGGCACTGAAGCCCAGGGCGGCGCCGAACGAGAGCACGACCGTGCCGATGAGCAGCACCGGCGAGAGAACGGCCCGCAGCAGCAGGGCGAGGATGGCGAAGACGACCACGAGCACGATCGGGATGATCAGGTTCCGGTCGAACGCGGCCGCCCGTTGCACGTCCAGGTTGACCGCGGTGTTGCCGCCGACCTGCGCGTGCGCGCCGGGCACGGCGTGCACCCGGTCGCGCACCCGGTCGATGGTGTCGTAGGCGGCCTGGCTGTCGGGCGGGTCGGTGAGCGTGCCCTGCAGGTAGGCGACGTCGTCCTTGACCACGGGCTGGCTCACCGTCGCCGGGTCGATGCCGGCGGTGGCGGCGAGCGCCGCGCGTACCTCGCTGGCGCCGGCGGCGTTGCTGACCACCACGACCGGGCTGCCCGAGCCGGCCGGGAAGTGCCGGGCCAGCACCTCCTCGCCCACGACCGAGTCGGGGTTGCCGCGGAAGGACTCCTTGTTGGTCAGGCCGTTCGCGTCCAGCGCCACAATGCCCACGGTCATCACGCCAAGCACGAGCGCGGTGCCGACCCAGGTGCGGCGCGGCGCGTGGGCGATGGCGGCACCGACCCGGGCCCACACGCCGGTGATGGTCGGCTCGACCGTGCCGTACCGCGGGCGCACCGGCCAGAAGACCCAGCGCCCGACGATGACGAGCATCGCCGGCAGCAGGGTGAGCATCACCGCGAGACCGACCACGATGCCGATCGCGGCGACCGGGCCGAGACCTCGGGTTGAGTTCGTCTGCGCCGCGAGCAGGCACAGCATGCCGACCACCACGGTGGCGCCGCTGGCCAGGATCGCCGGCCCGGCCCGGTGCAGGGCGACCGCCATCGCCTCATGCCGGTCGGCGTGGCGGCGCAGTTCCTCGCGGTAGCGCGCCACGAGCAGCAGGGCGTAGTCGGTGCCGGCGCCGAAGACGAGCACGGTGAGAATGCCGGCGCTCTGCGCATTGACCACCAGGTTGGCGTTCTTGGCCAGCAGGTAGATGACGGCCTGGGCGCAGGTGAGCGCGACGCCGGCCGAGATCACCGGCAGCAGCCACAGTGTCGGGCTGCGGTAGGTGAACAGCAGGATCAGGACGACCACCGCGATGGTGCCAAAGAGCAGGGTCGTGTCGATGCCCTCGAACGCCTTGGCCGAGTCGGCGGCCATGCCGGCCGGCCCGGTGACGTGCGCGGTGAGACCGGGTGCGCCGGCGCTGGCCGTCTGTTTCATGTCGGCCACCACGTCGGCGGCCTTCTGCCAACCGTCCGAGCCGAGGTTGAGCGGGACGATGATCTGCGCGGCCTCGCCGCCGTCGGGCGCGACGATCGGCCCGACGACCTGGCCGTCGATACCGGTGATCTGACCGAAGCTCTTCGCGTCGGCGGCGATCTTGGCCTGGTCGGCCGGGGTGAGCCCGCCGGGGCGCTCGTAGACGATCACGGCCGGGATCGTGTCGGGCGAGAGGAAGGCCGCCTGCTTCTCCAGCACCTGGGTCGACTCGGCGCTGCCCGGCAGCCAGGTCTTGGCGTCGTTGCGTTCGACGTCGGTGAGCTTGCCGGCGAGGATCGAGGCGAGTGCCACGACGACCAGCCAGAAGCCGACGATGAGGTACTTGATCTTGCGGCCGGTGATCAGGCTCGCGACTGACCTGGTCATGCTCCCCCTACCCGATCATGATCTATACGGCTGGCCGCCCGTGCGGCCGCAACCCCTCGTTCATGGTCGCATCCGCCGATGCGGGCCCGGCTGGGACATCGTGTGATCGCCGGCACGCCACGGGGTCAGGCGCCCATGCGGCTGGTGGTGGGGGTGCCGAAGCGAGCCGCGACCAGCTCCTTCAAGCCGTAGGGGAACCGCTTCCGGGCGGCCTGGTGGTCGGCGAGCAGGCTGAGCTGAGCGGTGGCGTCGCCGGCCCAGGCGGCCAGGCACAGCTCGGGTGCCGCGTTCGCCACGGCCAGGATCGCCCCGGTGGCGCCCAGTGCGCCCGCGTACCCGACCAGCACCGTGGACCCGACGTAGACCGCGCCCCGGCCAACCTGGGCCAGCAACCGCTCCGGGTCACCACTGGAGTCTTTGATGCCGGCGACGGCCAGGTTCGGCAACGCCTCGACCGGCACCGCGGAGCCGGCCACACCGGGGAAGTGGTAGGCGAGCACCGGCGCCGGATCGGCAGCCTCGGCCACCGCGGCATAGAACCCGACCAGGTCGCCGCAGCGCAACGGTGGCGCGACGAGCACCGCGTCCGCCCCGGCCCTGACCGCGGCCGCGGTACGCGCGACGGCCGAGCCGGTCCACGCGGCCGAGGCGCCGGCGAGCAGTCGTACGCCGGGGCACGCCGCCCGGACCGCCTCGATCAGCGCGATCCGTTCGTCGCCGGTGAGTGCTTCGGCCTCGCCGGTGCTGCCGGACACGAGCACGCCGCGCAGGCCCAGCTCGACCAGGCGGGCGGCGTGCGAGGCCGTGGCGGCGGCGTCCACCCGCGCGTCCTCATCGAAGAGCGTCACCAGGGCGACGCCCACGCCAGGCCACAGCGCCTCGGTCATGTCGCCGCCTCCGCTGAGGAAAGCGCGTCGTCGGTCACGTCGCCCTACTCCGCTGAGGAAAGCGCGTCGTCGGTCATGGCACCACGATGCCAGGCCAACTCGTCGAGCAACCAGGCCGGCCCGCCGATCCGTCCCGGGTCAGCCGCGGTACCGGTGGCCGCGCGACCAGTGCTGCCGGTGCGCGAGGTACGGGTGGGCGTTGAACCCCGGGTGTTGGGCGCGTAGCCGGCACCAGCCGCACCGCCGCCAGTGCCGACGATGCACAGGGTGGCCGGCGGCGTCGTGGGCCCCGGCCACTGGTGGCGGCAAGCGGTGTTGGTGCACCGCGTTCCATCGCAGCATGCCCACGGTCGAAAGGCAATCGAATACAGTCAATCACCACGCCGGCAGCGGTCTGACCAGACCTCGGCCAGTATCGATCTATCTGATAACTGACCGTAACTCTGGACGTTCGGCCCGACTGCGTTGACGTTCGTTTGAGCGTCACGTTCCGCGACGCAAGGCTCTGCTAACGTTCGCCCTGCTACGCCAGGGAACCAGCAGTTCCACCAAGCGGACGGGATACGGGGAGGGTGAACCGGTTGACCACGGGGCCGTGGCGTCCGGGTGCCCGCCGGTCGCCCTGTTGGCGCGAGTTCGTTGCTGTTGGTGACGAACGGGCGCGTCGGAGCACTGAACGGTTGCGCCCGTTGGGGGGGACGGCCGTCGGGGCACGCCGAGTTTCTGGTGCGGGCGAGCGGTGGCGCTGTCGCACCGAGTGGGCGCCAAGGGGCGTCCGGACTTCTACCGATGGCGGTCCAACTCCGCCCGAGCCCAGGGAGAACCCGTGCTGTTGCGCATGAACCAGCGCCTGCGTGCCGCTCGTGAGAACGAGGGCGGCTTCACGCTCATCGAGCTCTTGATCGTCATCGTCATCCTCGGTGTGCTCACCGGGATCGTGGTCATCGGCGTGGGCGCGTTCACCGACCGTGGCGAGGCGGCCGCGTGCAAGAGCGACAAGAAGATCGTCGAGGTCGCACTCGAGGCGTATCGCGCCAAGACCGGCGGCTACCCCACCGTTCCTTTTGTCGACCCAGTGACCGACAGCAACGCCCGCTACGCCCTGCTGACCGGCTCCGGAAATTACCTCAAGGAGATGCCCAACGGCGGCGCCGCCTACTCGATAACC
>JBLNGJ010000627.1:0-3306 GCA_050264675.1 Micromonosporaceae bacterium | reverse complement strand
GTGGGGTCCGGTCCGCCGGGTGGAGGCGAGGCCGGTGCCTGCCGAGCCGCGGCGAGTGCCAGCCTCGCATCGCGCAAGGCCCGCTCGGCCAGCGTCACCTGCCGACGGGCGGCAGCGGTGTCGTCCCCGTCGCCCGTGACCGGAGCCGAATATCCGATCGATTCGTAGAATGTGGACAGAGCGCGCTTCGTGCCCAGGCCGAAGAAGCCCGCCCGGTCCGTCTGGGTCGGATGGCCCAGTGCCCGAAGCGCCACCTGCAGTTGCGCCACGTCGGCCCCGGTTGATCCGGGTCGCAGATCCCGATACATCGGTATCGAGCCCGCGAAGGCGAAGAAGGGCCGACCCGAAATCTGGAGCAGGACCTTGCCGGTCTCGACCGTCGCGCCGGCGGAGGTGAAGACCGCGGTGACGATGGGAACCCCACCGCCCGCGTTACCGGGCGTCACCTCGAAACTGCTCTGGGGGCTTACCTTTCCGCGGAGCACGATCGTGTCGGTCAGGACCCGACGCTCCACCGGCGCCGTGAGGATGGACGGACCGGGCCCGAGTGTGTCCGCGGCCACGTCGCCGGGGGATTTCACGAAGCTGGCTGCGATGACACCGGCGACGGTCACGATGACGGCGGTGACGGCCGTCCCCATGACGGTCCAGCGCTGGCGCATCATCGGTCTCCCAACCAGGCCATCTATGTCAACGCTTGCTTACCTGATGCGTACCGTGCGTTTACTAGCCGATCCGGGTCCCGGGAATGTCCCGTCGCGAGAGCAGCCACAACCCGACGACCCACGACACCAGGCCGTAGCCGACCAGGACCGCGGCCCCGAGCCAGTGCGATCCGTACGTGCCGTCCCGGTACGTTTCGACCAGACGGGTCGACGCGACCGACGGGAGCAGCACCGAGGGGTTGAAGCCGGGCGTGGGATCGCCGGCGAACAACATCTGGGCGGCGCTGACGTTCGTCAGGTAGAGCATGAGGGCCGCGATAACCGCCGCGGTGAGCCGACGGATCAGGCACCCGAGACCGACACCGAGCATGGTCCAGCACAGGAATGCGATGCCGTTGAGCCCCATCGAGCGCAGGACGACCCGGTCGCCTACGTAGGTACTGAGGCCCTCGGAGCGCAGGAACAGCATGCCGGCCGGCAGGCTGGCGACCATGGTCAGTGCCCACAGCGTGAGGCCGCTCAGGAGGGCGATCACGACCTTGGTCCCGAGAACTCGGTGGCGTCGCGGTTCGACCAGCACAGTGGTCGTGATCGTATGCCGGGAGAACTCGCCAGCAACGAGGTAGACCCCGACCAGCATGGCGATCAGCAGCCCCGCGTACTGGCCCGACGTGTAGAGGTTGGCCGCGTCGGCGGCCAGGCCACCATCCAGGCCGCCGTTGGCGGAGTCGTAGAGATCGCGGAGGTTGGCCGGGCCGCTGGGCTTGGCTGAGGCGAAACGCAACATGTCAAGCTTGTCGGTCAGATTGACGATATTGATGGTCAAGGAAGCGGCGGTCAGGACGAGTAACGATGCCAGCGTGCCCCACGTTGTCCGGGCGACCCGCAGCTTCAGGACCTCCGCGCCCAGCAGTCCCGTCATGAGACCATCGCCTCCGTCAGGCTGAGGTAAGCGCGTTCAAGGTCTCCGTAGGTGCCGATCAGGTCTTTCATAGAACCGGCGGCTACCAATGCTCCCTTCGACACAATGACGACGGCGTCGGCGTACGTGCTCATCTCCGCGAGTCCGTGACTGGACACGAGCACGGTGCGTCCGGCGTCGGCGAGCTCCCGGAGGACACCGCGAAGCCACCGGATTCCGGACGGGTCGAGACCAATGGTGGGTTCATCGAGGATCAATCCTTGCGGGTCGCCCAGCAACGCTACCCCGATTCCCAATCGCTGGCGCATGCCCAACGAGTAGCCACTGGCTCGCCGGCTGGCCACATCGGACAGGCCGACCCTCTCCAACGTCTCATCCGCGCGGCGTTCCGGCAGGCGAGCCGATCGGCAGATCACCCTGAGGTGATCGCGACCGGTACTCGCCGGATGGGTGACCGTCGCGTCCAGGACGGCGCCCACCACGGTGATCGGCTTGATGAGGTCACGGTACGGCCGACCATTGACGGTGACCGAACCACTGGTGGGACGGACGAGTCCGAGCAGCGCCCGCAGGGTGGTGGTCTTGCCTGCGCCATTGGGACCGAGCAAAGCGGTGACACGGCCCGGTTCGGCGGTGAAGGTCAGGTCATTCACCGCCGTGGTCCGGCCGTATCGTTTGGTGAAGCCCGCAACCGAGAAGACTGCTCCGGTCATCCGGCGGCCAACACGTCGGCGGCGTTGCGCAGGGACACGTTCATTGATTGTTTCACCTCATTGAGTTTCAGCTCGTTCTTCACGATACTTCGTGACTGGTAGGCTTGGTCAACTGCCGCCCAGATCCCCACCAGGTTGGTCTCTTCCTTGCAGCTCACGTCTGCCACCGCCGTGGCGATCTCCTGGGGGCTCGGGATCTCGGTGGCAAAGACCCGGTCGTTGTTGGCGTCATGTGGAGTCCGGTAGCTGTATCCGCTCTTCTTCATGCACTCACTCCAACTCGCGAACCCAGCGCGGAGGCGCGTGTGCTGCAGCGACCGGTTGTAGCTGTCGCCGCTGAGTTCATCGACGATACTCAGGTTCGGCGGCGTGGCAGGAAGACCCTTCACCAAGCGCCTCGACGCCTCGCCGTTGCAGCCGCCCTCCGGCACCGCCTGCCCGTTGTACGAGCTCTGACCCTTGCCGCTGACCACACTCAACGCCGCCGGGCTGAGCGTCGGCCCTGACTGAGCGGCCTTGCTCGCATCGATGAGTGCCTGCGGCGGGTGGTACCCCCGCTGCGCCGCCGATACCGGATCCGCCAGCAGATACCGTCGCGCGTTTCCGCTGGAAAGGCTCGCGGCGTTCGGCGTCACCACGGGGTAGTCGAAGCCGAAGCGCTTCATGCAGGCTTTGATCAAGGCGTTCCTGGCCCTGGTCAAGGTGATCTGCTGGATGGCGGTGGGACGGTAGGCGTCGAGCGGAAGAACCAACTGTAATGGATTGACGTGTGGAGGATTCGCTTGGATGCTCGGCTCGTCGTCGTCAACCTGCTGCGTGGTGCAGCCGGCCAGCAAGCTTCCAGCAAGGCAGAGCGCGAACGCCAACGCCTTCATACGCATGGTGACCCACTCCATTCGACGCGAAGTTTCGCGCTGTGGGTACTGGTGCGTCGCCGCAGTCCAACACGTCGACGCACCAGTACTTGGTGCCGTACAACACGACATGCATCGGTCGAGTTGTTCGC
>JBLNGJ010000626.1:0-3109 GCA_050264675.1 Micromonosporaceae bacterium | reverse complement strand
CAGCTGTGCGCGTGGCTCGTCGAGCACCTCGGCGCCGAGGTGCCGCTGCACTTCACCGCGTTCCATCCGGATTTCAAGATGATGGACGTGCCGCGTACGCCGCCGGCGACCCTGCGGCGAGCCCGGCAGATCGCGCTCGAGCACGGGCTGCGCCACGTCTACACCGGCAACGTGCACGACCCGGACGGCCAGACGACCAGCTGCACCGGTTGCGGCCACCCGGTGGTGGTGCGGGACTGGTACGTCATCAGCCGCTACGAGCTGACCGACGACGGTTGCTGCCGGCGCTGCGGCCGCCGGCTGGCCGGCGTCTATGACGGGCCGGTCGGCTCGTGGGGGGCGCGCCGCCGGCCCGTGCGCATTTTCGACGCGGCGGGCGGATGAGCCGTCCGGCGGCCGTGGCCGGGGTGTTCTACCCGGCCGACGCCAGGCGCCTGGGCGGGTTGGTCGACGCCATGCTGGCCGGGGTGGCGGGCATCGCCGACGCGGCGGTCGCCGATCTGGCCTACGTGGTGCCGCACGCGGGATATCGCTTCTCCGGCCGGACCGCCGCCCATGTCTACGCCCGGCTGGGACGGGCGCCGGTGCGCCGGGTCGTCCTGGTTGGACCGTCGCATCGGGTGCCGCTGCGTGGCTGTGCGGTTCCGGCGAGTGCCGAATGGTCGACTCCGCTCGGCCGCGTGCGCATCGACGTGGCCGGCGGCCAGGCGCTCGTGGCGGCCGGCCAGGCCCGAGCGGATGACCGGCCGCACGCATCCGAACACTCGCTGGAGGTGCAGCTGCCGTTCCTGCAGCGGGTGCTGCCACCCGAGTTCGAGGTGCTCCCCGTCGCGGTAGGCGTGTCTACTGTGGATGAGGTTGCCGGCGCCATCGCCACTGCCGCCGGCGAGGAGTCGTCGGCCACGGCCGTGTTGTGCAGCACCGACCTGTCGCACTACCTCGACGACGACGCCGCCCGCCACCGGGACGAGGGCACCGTCCAGGCCGTGCTGGCGCTACGGCCCAACGACATCGGCCGGCACGATGCCTGCGGTGTCTTCGCGCTGCGCGGCCTGGTCGAGTGGGCCCGCCGGGGCCAGCTCCGGCCGACCGTCCTGCACCGGTGCACCTCGGCCGACGCCACCGGCGACCGGTCCCGGGTGGTCGGCTACGCCGCGTTCGCCTTCAGCCGCCCGGGCTAGCCCGTCAGCGGTAGTCCTCGTCCAGCTCGACGATCCGGGCCTGCTCGACCGCGTCGTACTCGCCGACCTCCATGCCGCGGTGCACCTCGACCGGCTCATCGGCCGGGTTGGCCGGGATGGTCTGCTCGACCGCGTCGATCTCCGGCGCCTCCGGATCGCGCTCCTCGGGGGCCAGGTGATGGCCGGGGCTGCGATCCTCGTCGGACACGCTCATCGTGGGGCCTCCTGCGGTTGCTCGCGAACTGCGGGCTCGCTCCTCGCGCTCGCGGCTGCGGTCTGGTTCTTTCACCGTACGGCGTGATCGTTGCCCTCGCCCGGGCAACCGGGCGGCGCGCGCGGGTTGGTGCTACCCGGACCGGCCGGCTGCGGGATACTTCGGGACGGAGGACGGCGCGGTCCGCGTACGGCGCTCTCATCCCGTCTGTCAAGGAGAACTCCCATGCCTATCGCGTCACCAGAGATCTACGCCGAGATGCTCGACCGGGCCAAGGCGGGGGGCTACGCCTATCCGGCGATCAACGTCACGTCCTCGCAGACCCTCAACGCGGCGCTGCGCGGGTTCGCCGAGGCGGGCAGCGATGGCATCGTCCAGGTCTCCACCGGCGGCGCCGAGTACCTCTCCGGGCCCACCGTGAAGGACATGGTCGCCGGCTCGGTGGCCTTCGCCGCGTTCGCCACCGAGGTGGCCAAGAACTTCTCCGTGCACATCGCGCTGCACACCGACCACTGCCCGGCCGACAAGCTGGACGGGTTCGTCCGGCCCTTGATTGCCCTCTCGCGCGAGCGGGTGCAGCAGGGTGGCCAGCCGCTCTACCAGTCGCATATGTGGGACGGGTCGGCCGTGCCGCTGGATGAGAACATGCGCATCGCCGAAGAGCTGCTGCGCGAGTGCGCTGCGGCCAAGGTGGTGCTGGAGATCGAGGTTGGCGTCGTCGGCGGCGAGGAGGACGGCATCGTCGGGGCGATCGACGAGAAGCTCTACTCCACTGTGGAAGACGGGCTGGCCGTGGCCGCGGCCCTGGGCCTGGGCGACAAGGGCCGCTACATGGCCGCGCTCACCTTCGGCAATGTGCACGGCGTGTACAAGCCCGGCAACGTCAAGCTGCGACCGGACATCCTCAAGGCGATCCAGGACGCGGTCGGCGCGAAGGTCGGCCGGGAGAAGCCGTTCGACCTCGTCTTCCACGGTGGCTCCGGCTCGATGCTCGACGAGATCCGCACCTCGCTGGAGTACGGCGTGGTGAAGATGAACGTCGACACCGACACCCAGTACGCGTTCACCCGTCCGGTGGCCGGGCACATGCTCAGCAACTACGACGGCGTGCTCAAGGTCGACGGCGAGGTCGGCAGCAAGAAGGCCTACGACCCGCGTACGTGGGGCAAGCTGGCCGAGGAGTCCATGGCCAAGCGCGTGGTGCGGGCGTGTGAGGACCTGCGCTCCACCGGCACCACGCTCTCCGCCTGAGCGGTGTCGGCCTGAGCGCTCTCCGCCTGAGCGCTGTCGGTCTGGGGCTGGGCGGCCGGCGAGGATCTCGGCGGCGGCGAGCAGCTTTTCCGACGCCTGCAGCTCGCCCTCGGCGTGGATCACCTTGGCGCGCCGCTCGCGCTCGGCCTCGGCCTGACGCGCGATCGCGCGCACCATCGTCTCGTTGAGGTCGACATGCTTGATCTCGACGTTGGTCACCTTGATGCCCCAGGCGTCGGTGAAGCTGCTCGAGGCCGCGCAGATGCTCGCGCAGGCGCCGCAGGCGATGCAGCTCCGCTACCTGCAGACGCTGACGCAGGTCGCGGGCGACAAGAGCTCGACGATCGTCTTCCCGGTGCCGATGGATCTCTTCCAGTCGACGCTCGGGAAGCCACGCGAGGGGGGTAGCTGAACGAGGAGGAGGGGGAGGTCATGAAGGCAGTGCCACGCGTGTTGCGGGGGT
>JBLNGJ010000625.1:0-7208 GCA_050264675.1 Micromonosporaceae bacterium | reverse complement strand
CCGGCGGTACCGAGGGCCGAAGGTCATCGGTACCGCCCCGGGGACGATCACCTTGACGCACCAGAAGCCACCGGCGCGATGCTCCGGCGTGGTCTGGTCCACGACAATGACGTCCAGCCCGGTCCCGAGGTAGCGGTCGATCGCCGTGGTCAGGTCTGTGGTTAGGTCCGGGTGGCGCGACCGGGGCTGGCCCGGGGGCATCGCGGCGGCCGCGGGTTCGTGAGGGGTGAGCAGGAAGTCGCACCGCTCGAGCGCGACCGGATCGCAGTGCAGCAGCGAGTGATCGGACATGGCGAGCACCAGCGAGGCGTCCTTCGCGAGCTGCCGCGCCCGCACGGCGGCGCCCGGCTGGCTGTAGCGCCGCGTCAGGTGTGTCGCCATCGAACCCAGCTCGCTCAACGCACCGGCCACTGCCAGCTCGGGATCGAGGTGCGCTCCCGCCGCGCACACCACGGCGGGGCGGCCCGGGGTTTCGTTCACCGCCATCGCCCAGGCGCACGGGATGCCCTGTCTCTGAGTGATGTCCCAGACGTGCACCGTGGCACCGGTCTCGCCCTCGATGGCGGCGACGAGCACGCGGATGGTCCGGTCGCCCACCGAGCCGAGCGCCAGCCGCGGCACCGGCCGGCGACCGTACCACGTGCGCAGGACGGCGTCCCGTTCGGCGACCTCCAGCAGCCCGTACAGGATCGCCTCCTCCGGGCAGCTGCCGAGGGCGTTGCCGTTGGAGGTCTCCTGGACGAACGCATCACTGCTGCCGTAGTAGGCATAGCTTTCCGGGACCAGGATGGGCGCCTGGCGCGCGAACGAGTAACCCCACACCCACCGGTAGTCCCGCTCCGGGTCGAACGGACGGTACGGAAAGCCGGGCCCTTCGTGCCGCGCCGGCGGGTAGAGCCCTAGCGTCACCGGGTCGACGGCATCATCGCGTAGGCTCCGATACCGCGCGCGGACGACGGTACGCTTGCCGCCCGGCGCCCAGCCGCCCCAACGTTCGAGCGCCTCGACCACGGCAGCGGTCTGGCTGCTCGGGTAGTCCCGGCCGCGGCCGTAGCCGGCGGCGGATGTACCGCCGGTCAGGCCCAGGACCGCCTGGCTGAGCACCACGCCGCCTTCATGCCGCTTCTCCAGCCGGCGAATCATACCGACCTCGGGGTCCACGTACCGTTGCCGCAGTCGCGCCGCCTCACCGGTGAGCTGCCGCAGCCGGTACCGCTCGGGGTCAGGCTTGGGCCGCGGCACAAGGCGCAGCCACGCGTCGTCCCGCCGGTCCGCCGGCAGCCCGCCGCAGACCGGACACGCGGGATCGGGTAGGAACGGGTGTCGGCTGACGCCGAGGTCAGCCAGGTTGACCATGAGCAGGGCGTTGCGGGTTCGCACCGGTGCGCCGCCGGCCAGCCGGTCCGCTTCGGCGACGGCGAGCGCGGCCACCACGTCACAACCGAGTGGAGTCAACCAGGACGAGCCGCCGGTACGCCGGGCGGTGTCGAACGCGTCCGGCTGCTCGCGAGTCAGCCGGCGGCGGTGCTCGGCGCAGGCGACGCACCCCGGCCACCCGGGGATCTCCAGCGGTCCGATGAGGACGCGGCCCGGCTCGGTGCGCACCGGCAGCCAGGGAACCCGCGTTGCCGGGCGTGCGCTGGCCTTCCAGTCGTCGCTGGCCACGATGACCAGCGGGGCGCCGGAGCTGCTTTCCCGGATCGCCTCGGCCAGCCGACCCGTGCCAATCACCTCAACCATCGGCGAGCAGGACGTGCGCTGCCGGCGGCAGCATCCCGGCCAGTTCAGGATCGTGGTCCAGCGGCACCACGACCGCCTCGTGTCCGGCGGCCGCCAGTGCCGCAGCCGTGGCATCCACCTCCTCCCCGGCCTGAATCCACAATGGACACATAGGTGCGGGCTGGTAGTGTAGTAACGCCCGCTCCAGCCCCAACCGGACCGCGTCGGCCACGCAGGAGGCCGAGGCAGCGGCGACGGTATCACCGCGGCTGCGAACGGCGACCGTTGGCACTCCGAGCGAGCCGGTGATGTCGTGGACCGTCACCCGGTCTACGAGCGCGGTCAGCAGGGCCAGGTAACGCGTCGCGGTCTCATCCAGCGCGACGGCGTCCAGATCGATCCGGCCGTCGGGCGGGGCGGTCGGCTCGGCAAGGGTGAGCCTGTGGCAGTGGGCCATCAGCCCGTTCGCGACCGCCTCCGCCCAGCCGTAGCCACACGCCACACCCGTTGGCGGGCGGCGCTGTCCCCGCAAGGCCGGGAAGATCCGCTCGGCCGGCACCGGCACCGCCATCCTGTCGCGAAGCCGGTATCCCCACAGCGATCCGCCGGCCAGGAACCGCCGCCGGTCCACCATGACGGAGCCGTACGCGGCCAGCCCGGCGAGGACGGCGCGGTGCCGTGCGGTCGCGACGTCGAGCCCGCAGCCGGTGGCCGCGCCGGTTCCGCCGCCCAACCCCACCGGATCGCTGACCTTCACCTCCGCGATGTGCAGCGGGGACTGGGGATGGCCGTTCTCGCCGAGTCCACGAAGGACACCCAGGTGGGTGTCGACGGTGGCGACCGCGCGCCGGGAGAACTCCTCGGGATCCAGCGGCGGGGCCGCCGCCAGATCGGCCATCTGGCTCAGGAACTGCGCCTCACTCTGGGCTGAGGCCGGCCGGCTCAGCGGGTGGCGCAGGTAGGCGTGGGCGCGGCCGGACAGCGTCGCCACCTCGACCCGGGTCATCCGCCCGCGCGACCGTCCGGTCGTGGCCAGGTGGACGAGCTGGCTGGCGATCACCGTGGTGGCAGCCCTATCCATAGTGGAAGATAACGATGGAGCCGGGTCGAGCCGGCGCCACCCGCCGTCACCCTGGGCCACCCCCAGCCAGACGTGCGCGCCGTGCGTGACCGCCTGGGCGCTGGCGATGCCCTGGGCCGCGGTACGGCGGGCGAAGAGCTGGGCCTGCGCCAACCCCCTGGTCTGCGTGATGCGTACCCGCCGCAGTCCGCAACGGTGAGCGGCGTGCAGAACCGCGGCGATCAACCCCGCGTCGCAGCCGAAGACCAGGGCGGTGCCATCGGCCGGTTCGGCCTCCACAAGCAGGTCGTTGTCCCGCAACGCCTGTACCACCTGCTCGACCATGGCCGCGCGGTCGGCGGACAGGTCGCGGGTGAGGTCGGCGAGCGAGTGCCGCCCGTCGAGGTACGGCCTGAGCCGGTCCAGCCAGAGGTGAATGGAGGGCCCGTTGAATCTGGCCTCGCCGTGCGGCCCGAGCACGTAGACACCCTCGGCGCTGGTGGTCAGGTACACGTCCGGGCGCAGCTTCGGCCGGATCACCGCCGGCTACCCAGGATGAACTCGCCGACGCTGGACTCGGCGAGGCGATCCACGCCGGTGGCGGCGGCGAACGCGTCGGAGTCGCCGCTGCCGACCGCGCACGGGGCCAACCCCATCGCGGTGGCGACGAGATACATCGTCTGGAGCAGCACGCCGACGTCCTTCAGGATGATGGCGTACCCCATGTGCTGGTACTTCCACATCATCCGGCCGAAGCGGGCGCTGATGACGATGAGCACCTGCGGTGGTTCGGTGGTGAGCGTCGCCCAGGTCACCCCGGCGAGCAGTCGGCGGGCCGCACCGCCCGGCCCGGGCACCCGGACCAGCCGGTGGCCGTAGGGATCATAGTGGTAGAGCCCGGCGTCGAGGCCCGTGACGAGCCGGACCACCGGGTAGAGCTCGAGCTCGTAGAGACCGCCGCCGCCCGGGTACGGCCGCGCCTGTGTGCCGCTGCCGGGTCGCGATCTGGCGCCCGCGCACCGGTACAGAAATTCGCCCAGCTCGTCGAAGCTCACCGGGGCGCTGTCGTCGTGTTCCCGGATCGAACACCGGTCTTCCAGCACCCCGGTCAGCGGTGGGTCCTTGCGGCGCAGGTCGGCCACGTCCGGCCGGCGCAGCGGCACCGGCGGGCCGGGGAACCCGCCGTGCCGTTCGGGCAACGGGTCGAACCGCCCCTCGGCCCAGAACGTCCCGCCGGCCGGGCCGGCGGCGTGGCTCCCCGGCCGGCTGCTCGCATGGAACCACAACTCGGCCGGACTCCACTGTGCCAGCCGCAGCTCCGCTTCCTCTTCATCCACCGTGGACACGACAAACCCGGCATGGGTCAGGTCATGGAGCATCCGCTCGTCCGGCCCGGTACCGCCGGCCGGGGTCAGCGCTGCCAGCCCGGACAGCACGCGGGGATCGTGCACTCGCAGCCGGCACCACGCGCGGGGCGAGGTCAGCACGAACTCGTCGCCGTCGCGGTGCAGGACGGCGAACCGCGACAGCACCGTCCCGTGGCCGGGCGGGTCGCCGGACGGAGGTACCGGCGGCCCGAGCGGCACCAGCGTGTAGCGCGGTCGTTCCGCGTCGCGGGCCGTTACGGTCAGCCAGCCACCCGCGAGCAGCCGGTCGACCAGCCGATCCACATCCGGATCGGTGGCGAACTCCCGCCGGATGCACGCAGCCTCGGCCAGCCGCCGTACCACCGCCTGCGCATCCGCGGTGAGCCGCCCGAACGACTCGCCGTGCGGCCAGGCGAGCAGGTGGAATTCGCCGTCGGCGGCAACTGCGCTAACAACGCCTGGGCGCAGCCGCAACAGGTCACCGCCGTCGGCTCTGATCAACGACTGCGGACGTGCGTGTGCACCGGGCCGCAGAAACAGGGAGGGGCTTCCCAACCGACGCTGTGGTCGGCGGTCAGCGACTCGACCCGGAAACCCCGCCCGACCAACTCGAAAGGATCCACCGGTAACTCGTCGAGATCCATCCGCCTTGACTCATCCATGCCCATGGCCCGCTCCTTCCACGCCTCGGTGTGACTCGCCGGACACTTCGAATATAGTCAGACAACAATGTGTTGTCGAGTTGGGCGCGGTCAAGTGCCTGTACCTGGCCACCCGCGCACTAGACACCAGTGGGCGAGACCGCGCCCGCTGGGCCATCAGGTGGAATCCGGCATTGAACGCGTTCGCGATAACGTTCGAGGGCCGCATCACGCATCCACAACGGACTAACAGATGACGCCACGCTAGTTACACCGAAGATCGGACAGCCCGTGTGCTGGCCGAATGGCCGATCGAGGACGAAGGCTGGCATCAGGTCCGCACCGTCTGCTGCGATGGAGGAGGCGGCCGTTAGCCGGGGAAGCTGTCAAGGCCGGGTTTGAGGGCAGGGCCCACCCCGGTCGTACCGGGCGCAGACGAACGTTCTTCGTCGCCGAGGCGAAGCGAGGCGGTCCATTGAACAGCCAAGCCATCCGCCCGTCCCGGCTGTGGTACGCCGTCGCCGGCGGCCTGCTAGCCGGCGCCCTGACATGCCTGGTGCTCGCTATTATCGGCCTGGTCTCGCTCAGCCGGCAGGTCGAGCAGTTCCAGCGAGTCACCGTGCCCGGACAGGCCGAGGTTGTGTTCACCGAATCCGGTAGATACCTGATCTACCTGGAAGGGCCAGGCATCTCCACAAGGTCCTCAACCGGCGATGTGCCGGTGGCCCTGCAGCCCACCAACGGCGGTCCCCCGATCGAGATCCACCAGTTCCAGGGCGGCTACCGCACCTATCACCTGGCCGGTCATGAGGGCGTGACGGCCGGCTTCCTGCACATCGATCAGCCCGGCAGCTACCAGCTCAGCGCCGGCGAGGCGACCCGGCCTGGCATCACCCACGTGGCCGTCGGGCGCGACATCGTCGGCGGCATATTCGCTCCGGTCGTCCTGCTGATTGCCGGCGTTATCCTGGGCCTGGCCGCCCTGGCCGTCGGCTTGGTCACCGCCGTGCGCCGCTACTATGCCCGCCGCTCGTCGGCGCGATCCCCGGAGCTAACAGCCTCCAGGTAGCAAGCGACATAATCTCAGCGACATTCACGGCGTAATCTCCTTGATGGGCCGATCGCGTGTGGGGGTGTCCATCCCCTCGAAGTGTGGAGGGTTCCTTTATGAGAAGGCGCGACCCCAAAGCCCGGCAGGAGTTCGCGTGGGGCACACCGAAGGCGGTCCACTGGCAGACGACGAACGCCGCCACAAACACTGGTGGGCGATACTGGGTTGGAACCAGTGACCTCTTCCGTGTCAACGAAAACACGCCCAAGCCCTGACCTGCGCGAACATAGAACCGCAGCACACGGCAGTGCAATACGACGCAACCGAATGCAGCTCGCCGCCGTTCGACGCGGTACAACACACCGTGTTGCTCCCAACCTGCTCCCCGGACGCGGTGCCCGGCCACCAGGTCGACGCCGCCTGCGTGCCGTCAGCCCGTGTTACATGTAACATGGGGTCGTGAGCGTCAAGGACCGAGTGCGCGGCCACCGTGCACGACTTCGTGCCCAAGGGCTGCGCCCGGTGCAGATCTGGGTGCCCGACGTGCATTCACCACAGTTCGCCCGGGAAGCCAAGCGCCAGTCCGCCCTGGTGGCCGCCTCCGCGACCGCCGAGGACGATCAGGCCTTTGTCGATGACCTGTCCGACTGGGACGCTGCGTGAGGCGTGGCGAGATCTGGACCGCCGCCGGCGGTGTCTACGCCAGCAAGCCCCGCCCGGTCCTCGTCATCCAAGACGACCACTTCACCGGCACCGACTCGGTCACCGTCATCCCCATGACTACCACAGCCATTGACGCGCCGCTGCTGCGCATCCCCATCGACCCGACGCCCACCAACGGCCTCGGGCAGCCCAGCCAAATCATGATCGACAAAGTCACCACCACCCGACGATCGACCGTTCACAAGCGTCTGGGCACCCTGGCCGCTGCCGACCTCGTGCGCGTCGAACGATCACTGCTGGTGTTCTTAGGCATGGGCGCCTAACCGCGGGCCGGTCGGCAGAGTCCGTACCTGGACCCGCCTCAGGAACTGCCGAATCCAGCATCCCAGCCGCCACCTCATAGACCCATCCCAGCGACCGACCCGAGCATCGCCGCAGCTCATCCCTATTAGTCCACGCAACTGGGGTTGATCACGCGGGCGTGAAACCTGCGGTCTGGTTGCGCTTGGCGGGTGGCCGCGGTTTCCAGGGCTGGTGAGTGTGTGCTCGGCCGGCCACAATCGGCGGCGTCGAGGGACTTTGTCCTTCGATGGATGCCCGTGACGTCGACCGCCCTTGGAAGTGAAATCCGTCTATTAGTCTGGCGCTGGGATCTTGACCCGGAAGGGTCACGCACTGTTGCCACGAGCACGCCGGTCAGAGTTTCC
>JBLNGJ010000624.1:0-2631 GCA_050264675.1 Micromonosporaceae bacterium | reverse complement strand
CACCTCACCTCAGCTACTAACTAACGCCAGCAGGATGGCCTCATCGAACCCGTCGAGTGTGTGCAGATCGGTCAGCGCCGGCTTCCCGGCGGTGATGGTGCCGGTCTTGTCCAGGACGATCGTGTCGAGCTTGTGCGCCGCCCTTCTCGGTCGCCACCATGATCGATAGCGGGGCGGCCAGGCCGAGCGCGCACGGGCAGGCGATGATCAGCACCGCGACCGCGGCGACCAGGGCTAGCGTGAGCGCCGGGCGGAGGCCCGACGAAGAACCAGGTCGCGAAGGTGGCGATCGCGATCGCGATCGCGATCACGGCGGGCACGAAGTAGCCGGAGATCGCATCGGCTAGGTCGGGCCGACCAGCCCACCGGGGAGAACTCATGGCCGCCAGTGGGGAAGACCTCGTGACCGTTGACTGCGGTGGCCCCGCCCTGAGACGGGGTCACCGCAGGTAGGTGACTAGGCGATCGGTCAGGAGGCCCAGATCACCGCCGTGACGACGAGATTGCCGTTGCCGTAGTCGCGGATGTAGGTCGCGGCGCCGTGCTTTGACGAGCCAGACACCAGCGTGCCCCAGGAGGCCGGTGTGTCGCCGGCGAGCGGAGGCGACGTGCTGCTGCCGCCCGTGAAGGTCGAGTTGAACGAGTCTGTGTGCGAGTAGATCGTCTGCAGCTGTGCGTAGTCATGTGAGTTCGGGTGCTCGTTGCTGGGCGGCCCATCCGGGTCGCGCGTATAGTCCATGCAGCTGCCGAGGTTGGGGTTGGTCTGGTTCTCGTCCTGGTGGGCAAGACCGAACCCGTGGCCCACCTCCTGGCACATCACCAGACGCCGGTACGGGCCCGTGTTGTACTGCGCCATGGCGAAGTATGTGTCGTTCATTTTCGCGTACGCGCGGCTGATGTGGTTGCCGGTCGTGATAGAGATGGAGGCAAGGCCGAGCCAGCCGTTCTGGCCATACGCCGCGTTACACACCTCGATATGGCCGGTGGCCGGGTTGCAGGCGACGCGGTCGCCGAAACTGCCCTGAAGGACCGTGGTGTTGAGCACGGACGAGGCGTTCCAGTCTGACGCCGCGGTGGCGAGGTACGAGTCCCAGGCCGAGGTAACGTTGTCGTCCAGCTCAACGGTGAACGGGTTCGACGTGCGTGCCCAGTGGTACGGGCCCCAGGCGTGGTTAGCTTGAGCGCCAGCCGGGAAGCCGAGGACGACGATTGACGCTGCGATGGCCATGGCCAGCAGTCTGTTGCGCATATGCTCCTCCTACGACGGTGGATAGGAGATGGTCACGCATAGACTTACATCACATCGATACTTGTGCAAGAGTGTGGCGGTAGGGAAACCGTTGTGGACGCCGCCTGAGCTGGGCCGATAAGGCTGAACCCAAACCTTCACATCCCCGGCAGGACGCCGTCGCCGAACTCAGTCAGCTCCGCGGCGAGGACGCCGCCTGCCGGTGAATAGCGGGCATCGGGCTGTCTGTCAGGGGTCATCACACCAGAAAGACGAGCGCTGTAGAACCCCCGGGCCGCGCGAACTGCTCCACATCGGCTGGATTGTGCTGACCTCTCCGGCGAAGTCCCGCAGAAGCCCGGGCAGGTCACGGGCCGAGACGGCCCAGCGATGAGCCATGTGACCCGGCGCGGTCTGCGTCCCGCTCACCGACGTGAAGCGCCGTCGCCTCTGCGCACCCACGAGAGCCGCCGGGCGCAGGGGCCGACCGAACGCTGGTACCGCTCGCCTGCTTGGCGCCGACGACCAGGAAACCGTCTTACGCAAGCGACATGATGCTCAACATGTTGACCGCAGAACGGCTACGGCCGGCGTTCTTAGCCGCCTGGGGGCCTGATACTTGTGACCCCCACGACCTGGCCAGCTGGCAGCCCGACAACCCGTCTCGGGGCCAATGCGGGACCACAGCCCTCGTGATCCAGGATCTGCTGGGCGGCGAGCTGATCGTCGGCGATGTGCAGGTGGACGGAGTGAAGGTCGGTCACCACTGGTGGAATCGATTGCCGGACGGCGCTGAGATCGACTTGACCGCCGGGCAGTTCCACCCTGGCGAGACGGTGACCGGCGGCGGGGTCCGGCGTCGCCCGCCGGACGCACCGAGACGTTGCCGCGGCCAGTACGAGCTTCTTCGGCACCGGGTACTGGGCGCGCTGGCCGACGAGTTCCCTAGGGCTCCCCGTGTCTTGCCGTCGGACGGTAACGGACCTCCGGTTCGGATTGCTGTCATCGCGGTGACGCAACCGTCCGGCGCGGTGCTGCTGCACCTCCGCGACCCGGCTGCGGCGGCCGAGCCCGGCCAATGGGCATTACCCGGCGGGCACATCGAGGCCGGCGAGACCCCGGCCGAGGCCGCCGCCCGAGAGCTCCTCGAGGAGACGAGCCTGGTCGCCGAGCTACGCCCGCAGTGGCACGAGCTGCGCCCCGATCTCACCGGTACAGCTGTGGCCGTCGAGCTGCACGTCTTCGCGGGCACAGCCTCGCACACGAGGATCGTGCTCGGCGAGGGCCAGGCAGCACGCTTCGTGCCGATGGCCGAACTGCCCCGCCTAGACCTGAGCCCGACAGCAGCAGCGGTGCTGCATCGAGCCTTCGGCGCGGCCTTGGTAAGGCCATCGAATTCAGGC
>JBLNGJ010000623.1:0-5290 GCA_050264675.1 Micromonosporaceae bacterium | reverse complement strand
GAGTTCTGCACCGGGCCGCCCGCCCTTCTCAGGCATCGTCGGGTGGCCAGGTGGCCGCGCTGGCGACCGAGTCGGCCTAGCCGGACCGAACCGGCCGTTGAGGAACACCAGGACGTCGGCGTCCGCGCGCCGGGCCAGCGTGAGCAGCCGGCTGACAAAAATGGTGTGATCGCCGCCGTCGTAGGTCTCCCATACCTCGCACTCGAAGTGTGCGGCCGCACCGGCGAGCAGGGGCGCGCCGCTCGCCCGGCCAGGTAACCACTTCACCGCGTCGAACTGTGCCGCGCCCGGTTGCCGGGCGCGGCTGGCGAAGTGGCGGGCGGCCGCCTCCTGGTCCGACGCGAGGACGGACACGCCGAACCGCTCGTTGCCCAGCAGCAGACCGTGCATATGCGCCTCAAGGCCCACACAGACCAGAACGAGGGGTGGGTCGAGGGAGACCGAGGTGAAGGAATTGGCGGTCATCCCGTGCGGGTGGGTGCCGCCCACGGTCACCACCGTCACTCCGGTGGCGAACGCACCGAAGCATTGCCGCAGCAATTGCGAATCTCCGGTTCGCGCCTGGTCGGGTTCGATCTGCACACTGGCCTCCTGGGGGCCGGGCCCGCGGTCCTCGACGTAGTCATCGGTTGTCATCGACATGACCCGGCAGCAGGGCGAACACGACCGGACTCGCCACGCCGCGCACCGCAGTGGCGAACGTCGCCACACACCGGGCGCCCGAGGCAAAAACCGCCCACCCCGGTCGGGGACGGGAGACCAGCGCCAGCGGCGCCGCCGTCGAGCTGCCGGACTTGCCGAGCGATTCGACCGCCGTCCAGACCCGGGTGGCTGCGGTGTCCGTGTCCTCGTCAGCGCCCACGCGGACCTGCGCCGGCAACGCGGCGTGCCGGCCGAGCAGATCGCGCCACACGGCCTCCGGTCGCTGCGCGACCGCCTCCACGTCACACCCGACCGCTCCGGGTCCGGCCACGCAGAGGGTGAGGCCGGCACCGTGCGCCGCCGAAATCGCGTGTTCGCCGTCGACCTCGGGGCGTCCGTCGGGGCGGTAGCGGATCTCGACCGGCCGTCCTATCGCGCGCGCCGCGGCGAGTGCCGTGCGCTCCCGGCGGGCCACCTTGTCGTTACCCTCGCCGGCCAGGTCCGGCTCGACCGCGACCGCGAGCCGGGCCTCCAAGAGGTCGCCCAGGACCCGCTCCAGATACGGGCCGAGCAGTGGCGGCACCCACGGTCCGCGCCCATCGGACTTGCCTACCGCCCGCAGCCGCAGCCCCTCCCAGCGCTCCACCACCTGTCCATCGGCTGCACGCAGGGCGATGTCGTAGGTGTAGGTGTCGCCATCGCGGCGGCGCTGGGCCGCGCAGGACCGGACCTCCCCGGTGTCCGGCAGCCGGCGACCGGCCGGGTACAGCCGGTCGATCGCGAACGGCAGCAGCGTGGCGTCGGGCACGCAGACCTGGTTGCCGTGCATCAGCGCGTCCCGTACTCCGGGGTCACCCAGCAGCAGGGTGTCAGGCAGGAAGCCGGCGAACCAGCGCCCCGGCGCGATCGCCAGGTCGGCGTCCACGTCGCGGGCGGCGGCCCGGTGGTAGCGGCGCAACCGCTGGAACCGGTCGCCCTGGAACAGCACGCTTCCGTAGAGGTCGATGGCTGGATCCAGCGGGACGGTGGGCAGTCCGTGCGGTACCTGGTCGGGCGTGCCCGGGGCGGCAACGGCGTCGCCGTAGCGCAGCCTGGCCAGGAAGTGCCGCGCGGCGAAGTTGGTCTCCTCGCTGTACACGACCACGTCGACGGTGTTGTCGTCGCCGGCGAGTGCGGCCACGCGAATCTTGACCGCGCCGCCGGGCCGGATCACGATCGGCCGCACGAACCGTACCTGCTCGAACACCGGGGTCCGGTCCTCGCCCGTCAACGCCGCCGCCACCTGCGCCATCGCCTCCAGGCCGAAGACCGCGGGTAGCAGCATCTTGTCGCCGAGCCGGTGATCAGGCAGGTAGAGGTCGGTACCGGCGTTCAGCTCGGTCTCGGTCACCAGCTCTACGCCCGGGTACCAGATCAGCGGGCGTGACACGAACCGCAGCACCGGCAGATCCGGCCGGTCGTACCGGATGGTGTGGATGCCTTCGGTACGCCCGCTGACCACCACGATGCGTGGGCAGTGGGGATCGGACACCAACCGCTGCAGGATCTGTACACCCCGATCCCGGGTGATCGGAGTGACTGCCTCGCGGGCGCGAGACCCCACCACCGACGGTCGTTCACCCACGCCGACGCCAGACCAGACCGACCACTCCAGACACAGCGTGCGGCAGTTCGGGTAGCGGCTGGCGTGCTCGGCAGTCAGCTCGGCCAGCCACTCGTTGGCGATGGCACCGTGCGCCTCGCCGCGCAGCCCGGACCTCCCGATGATGCTGCCGAACGCGACCAGCAGCCGTAGCCGGCCGGGGTCGACCGCATCGAGCACCGCGCGAAGGCCGCCGACCTTGGGCGCCATGGCGCTCCGCACGTCCGCCAGGGACAGCGCGGTCAGTGTGGTGGCCTCGTGGCGGCCCGCGCCGTGCAGGACGCCGGTGATCGGGCCGAGATCCTGCTCCAGTTCGGTGATGGCGCGCTGTACCTGCGCCGCGTCGGTCACGTCCGCCCGCGCGTATCGGACGGTGATGCCGGCGGCGCCGATGCGGGCCAGGTTGGTGGCCAACTCAGGATCTTCGGCCGGGTCAGCGCGACCAATCAGGCCCAGCCGGCAACTGCTCTGTTCAGCCAGGGCCAGCGCGCACTCGGCAGTGATCCCTTTGCCGCCTCCGGTCGCCAACAGCACGTCGTCCGTGGTGAGCGGAGGTGCTTCGGAGACCGGGCGGGCGGGCATCAGGTGCAGGGTCGGTATCCGGCGCACACCGGCCGCGTCGTAGCACACCTCGCTGAAGGCGGTGGTGGCGGCGACCTCGGCGACGACCCGGTCGATGGTCTCCGGTACGGGGTCCGCGTACACGACGGTGGTGCGCACGTGAGGCGCTTCCAGGTGCAACGTCTTGGCCAGCCCGGCCGCGCCGCGACGGCGTTGGACCAGGACGAAGCGCAGGTGCCCGGCGCCCGCCAGCGCGGCCTTGGCCCCGGTGAGGGCGAGCTCCACCGCGTCCACGTGACCGTCACGCGGCAGGCAGACAAGGACGCCGGCGCCGACGCCGGCTTGCTCCAGGGCCGACCGCAGCGTTGTGGCCAGCGGATCCACAGGGTCGGCGTACACCTGCCACGCACCGTTGCCGGCCGGCGCTGCCGGCGCGGGTCCCGCGAGTTCGGCAAAGTCCAGCGCCCACGGTCGCGCCCATTCCTCGACGCCGGCGACTACTCGGCCACCATGCTCTCCATGCCGGAACGTGCGGGCCAGCGCGTCGAGCGCCTTCGCGAGCCCGCGGACCGTCTCGGCGGCGACGTTCGTCGGTGCCGCTGCCGCCGAGATGCCCAGCTCTCGTGCCACCCGGTTGACCATCTCGCCCACTGTGATCGAGCTGAGGTGCAGGTCTTCGAGCAGCCGGCTGTCATCGTGCACCAGCTCCGGTGGCAGGTCGGCGCACTCGGCGGCGAGCCGGCGCAGTAGCTCTATAGTGGACACCAGCACCTCGCCCGCGCCGCCGCATCGATGCCGAAGTCCGCGCGGTCCCAGATCCGTATCGCCTCGGGCGCGGGAGGCTTTCCTCGCGCCTGACGCCGATTCTTCTGAGCGCGGATTCAGCTGTCTTCTTCGCCTTTGCCGTGATCTGAACGGAATGCGTCGGGTCCTTCGCCGGCCCGAGAACGCTCCATAATGGAGGCCGATGGGCTGAGCCGGCCGCTCAGCCAATCGGCGGCCGGCCACCAGCCCGAGTTCTCCGGCCACATCGGAGAAACCTTTCAGGATCGACCGCACTGGTTGTTGATGAACGCGGTGAGGCGGTCGAGGCCCACCTCGATGTCTTCTGGCGACAGGGAACTGCAGGACAGTCTCATCTCGCGGTCGCCGCCGGCACCGACGTAGAAGTGCCGCATCGGGGTCCACAGCACGCCGTACCGGTCGGCGGATCGTTCCAGCAGCTGGTCGGTCACCTCGAACGGGACCGTCAGCACAAGGAAGAACCCGCCCGCGGGTGCGTTCCACCGAATCCGCGACCCGAGGCCGGTGGAGGTACTCAGGCGTCGGTTCAGCCCCTCGCACAGCAACCGCATGTTGTTCAGGTAGAACGCCGTCTGGCGGGCGTTGGCCCGCCGGAGGCTGAAGTCGTTCTCGAGGAGCTTCCCGGCGATCACGGCCTGCGCGATCGGTGAGGTGTTCACGCTGACGACGCTCTTCACGGCGGCGAGCACATCGGCCAGGAGCAACTCGCGTTCCCCGAGGCGGACCCGTTGGTCTGCGACTGCGTAACCAATCCGAGCACCCGGGAATACCGTCTTGGCGAACGACCCGAGATACACGACTCGCCGCCGCTCGTCCAGCGCCTTCAGCGTGGGCAACGGCTCCGCAGAGCCGGCGAACAGGCCGTACGCATTGTCCTCGATCAGCAAGAGGTCGACCTCATCGGCGATGTCGAGCAAGCCGTGTCGCGTTGCCAGGTCGAGCGTGAGGCCGGTCGGGTTGGCAAAGTCTGGCACCACGTACAAGGCCCGCGGCCGCAGGCCTTCGGCTCGTGCGCCGGCCACCTGCCGGCGGAGGTCGTCGAAGTCGATTCCGGACGTCCCACTGCTCACGGGCCGCAGCGGCAGGTCCACCAGCGCCGCCGCGCCGCTGATCCCCACGTAGGCGGGCGACACCACGAGCAGGATGTCCTCGGGCGCGGAGCGGAGTGCCCGGAGTACCAGGAACATGGCCTCTTGGCAGCCCACCGTCACAACGAGGGATTCGGAGTCCACCGTGATCTGCTCGTCGACCTGCAGATGACGGGCGATCAGCTCATGGATGATGCCCTTGGTGCGGCCGTACTGGAGCAGGATCCGGCGGGCCGCCTCCTCGCCCAGGCCGCGCTCGGCACGCAGGTACCAGTGGAAGCGCTCGACGTACCGACCGACGTCGGCGATGTCGAACCCCTCCTCCGCGGGCCGGCCGGCGGCGAACGACACGGCGTCCGGGTAACGGCCAGCGACCTCATTGAGGAAGGTCATTGCGGTCATGGAGGGGTCGAGCAGAGACCCGTGGATGTCCTCGTACTTCAGATCTGCGCCGGACGTGGCCCTGTCCGTGCGCCCGGCCGCGATCGGTTCGGCACCATTCAGTGGCACCTGTCGTCTCCCCGCCCAAAATCCGAAGTCAAAACGTCGCCGC
>JBLNGJ010000622.1:0-2860 GCA_050264675.1 Micromonosporaceae bacterium | reverse complement strand
GTGCGCCGGAGGAGGCGGTGGCGCTGTTCAACGACGCCGCCCGACGGTTCGACCTGCTTGGTCAGCCGATCGAGCGGGGCCACACCCTGCTGCTGCTCGGCCAGATCGAGCGGCGACGCCGGCGGTACGCAGCGGCCCGGACGGCGGCGAGCGCGGCGCTCGCGGAGTTCACCCGTACCGGCGCCCAGCCCTGGGTGGAGCAGGCGGTGCGAGCCCTGGTCCGGGTGGACGGGGCGACCGACTCGGACCGGGCCGAGGCCGGCGGCCTGACCGCGACCGAGGCCCGCATCGCCGGCCTGGTCCGTGAGGGGGCGAGCAACCGGGAGATCGCCGGACGGCTCTTCCTGAGCGTCAAGACCGTCGAGGCGACGCTGACCCGCATCTACCGCAAACTCGGCGTGCGCTCGCGCACCCAGCTCAGCTCCCGGCTCAGCCCCGGCTGAGCCCCGTGAGCCGAGGGTTGCCGCAAGGGTTTTCCCTGTTTCGCGGCCGACCTGCTCATCTTTACCGTCGCATATCAAGCTATGCAAATGTGCATGTGTCGTCCCCACCCCGCGACCCCCGAACCCCGGCGGGCGGGCGGTGACCCCTGGTGGCCGAAGCCTGGGACCGCCCGGCCCCGGCGGCGGCATAAGCCCTGCCCGCTCGCCGGCCCGCAACCCGCACCACCCGCCGGGCATGTGCCCAGGCGGGACGCGCATCGAAGGGAGTACGAGCGTGAGACGCAGCACCGCCATCCGAGCGGGTGTAGCGCTCTTGGCCGGCGCGGCCCTGGCGTTGATCTCGCCAACGGCCTCGGCTGCCCAACGGTCTCCGGTGAACCCGGTGACGGACCCACACGCCGCGCTCGCCGCGGCCGACCAGTTCGTGAGCGGACCCGGCCGTTCGGCCCTGCACGTGGGCGCCAACGACCAGCTCGTGCGCACCGGCAGCCAGCTCGGTGGGCAGGGCCTGCAGTACGTGAGCTACGAGCGGACCTTCAAGGGTCTGCGCGTCGTCGGCGGTGACGCCGTCGTCGTGACGAGGGGCGGCACCGTTCTCAACACCGCCGCCGCGCAGGACCGCGTCATCTCCGTCGGCACGGCGCCGGCCATCTCCGCCGCGGCAGCGGCCGGCACCTCGGCCGGGCAGCTCAAGGTCGTCGAAGCGGCCAGCACCCCCGAGCTCGTCGTGCTCGCGTGGGGCACTCCGCGGCTGGCCTGGGAGACCGTGGTGACCGGCGCCTCGGCGGCCGGGCCCAGCAAGCTGCACGTCTTCGTCGACGCCCTCACCGGCGCGGTGACCGACAGCTGGGACGAGGTTCGCCTCGGCACCGGCAACAGCTTCTACAACGGCAACCCGGTCACCATTCAAACGTCCGGCTCGGGGACATCGTGGTCGATGCAGGACTCGACGCGGCCCGGCATCCGCTGCGGCGGACAGAACGGCGCCACCTTCACCGGCACCGATGACAACTGGGGCAACGGCTCCGGGACCAACCTCGAGACGGCCTGCGTGGACGCGCTCTACGCGGTCCAGCACGAGTGGACCATGCTCGGGTCGTGGCTGGGTCGCAACGGCATCAACGGCAGCGGCAGCGGCTTCCCGGCGCGCGTGGGTCTCAACGACGCCAACGCGTTCTGGAACGGCAGCTACACCAACTTCGGCCACAACTCGGCCAACACGCAGCAGGCGACCTCAATGGACGTGGTGGCGCACGAGTTCGGTCACGCCATCTTCCAGACCACCCCGGGCGGTGCCGGCAGCGGCAACGAGAACGGTGGCATCAACGAGGGCACGGGCGACATCTTCGGTGCGTTGACGGAGTTCTTCACGAACAACCCGAACGACCCGCCGGACTGGCTCGTGGGTGAAGAGGTCAACCTCGTCGGCACTGGTGAGATCCGCAACATGGCCAACCCGTCGGCGGAGGGCGATCCGAACTGCTGGTCGACCGCGATCCCCAACACCGAGGTCCACGCCGCGGCGGGCCCGCTCAACCACTGGTTCGTGCTATTGGCGGCGGGCACGTCGGCGCCGAGCCCGACCTGTAACGGCACCACGGTGACCGGCGTCGGCGTCCAGGCGGCCGGCCAGATCTACTACAACGCGATGCTGGCCAAGACCTCGACCTGGCGCTACGCCAACGTGCGGCTCGCCTCGCTCAACGCCGCAGTAAACCTCTTTGGTGCCAGCTCGACGCAGTGCGCGGCGACCAAGGCGGCCTGGAACGCGGTCAGCGTGCCGGTGCAGGCCGGCGAGCCGACCTGTGGCGGTGGCGGTGGTACGACCATCTACTCCGACACCTTCGAGACGGCGACCGGCTGGACCACCAACCCCAACGGCACCGACACCGCGACCACCGGCCAGTGGGTGCGGGGCGACCCGGCCGGCACCACGTCCGGTGGCGTGACGCTGCAGCTCGGCACCACCGTCTCCGGCACCAACGACCTGGTGACCGGCGCGGCGGCGGGAGCCGCCGCGGGTGACTTCGACGTCGATGGTGGAACCACGTCGATCCAGTCGCCGTTGATCACGCTGACCGGGACGGGCACGTTCACGCTCAGCTTCTCCTGGTACCTGGCCCACCTCAACAACGCGACCAGCGCCGACTTCTTCCGGGTCAGCGTGGTCGGCAGCACCACGAGCGTGGTCCTCAGCCAGGCCGGTTCGGCGGTCAACCGCGCCGGCGCCTGGGGCACCGCGTCGGTGAACATCTCCAGCTTCGCCGGGCAGAGCGTCCGGATACGCATCGAAGCGGCTGATGCCTCCACCGGCAGCCTGATCGAGGCCGGCGTGGACAACGTGACCATCGTTCGGACATGACGCATAGCGGACATGACGCATAGGGGACCGCGTCCCTGAAGCGGCGGTGGGGGTC
>JBLNGJ010000621.1:0-6526 GCA_050264675.1 Micromonosporaceae bacterium | reverse complement strand
GTCCACATAGGAACCGATCGGCGAGGTGGCGGTACGGTTGCCGTCCGGTCCGATCGCCCCCACCCCGACCACGCCGGGGTAGGCGGCGGGGTAGGGCGTGGGGTCGCCCTGCTCGTGCTGGTTGCCGACCGCCGCCACCACGACCACGTCGGCCGCCTGCGCCTGCGCCACCGATCGGCGTAGCTGCGGATCGTCCACGCCGACCGAGATGGAGAGGTTCACCACCCGGGCGCCGCCGGCGACCGCCCGGTCGATGCCGTCGGCCAACCCGGCCGCGTCGACCCCCCGCCCGGTCGCCGCGCCGTCGACCTCGAGCCGCTCGCTGACCCGTACCGGCAGGATCTTCACTCCGGGCGCCAGCCCGCGCAGTCCGGCGCCCGGTCGGCGCCCCGCGCCGATGATGCTGGCCACGGCTGTGCCGTGGCCGACGCAGTCGAGCCGGCCGTCACCCGCCGGGGCCAGCAGGTCCGCGCCGGCGAGCACCCGGCCGCGCAGTTGCGGGTGGATGGCGTCCACGCCCGAGTCCACCACGGCCACGATGATGCCGGTGCCGTCGGTGATCTGACTGAGCGCATCGAGGTCGTAGCGCTGTTGTGGCCAGGGGACATCGGCGATGCTCATTGCCGGTGCGACCGCGCAGTCGGGGGCGAGCATCGCGCTGACCGGGGCCGTCGTGGCGCCCAGTGGAGTGGCCGAGCCCAGTGGCGCGGCCGCAACGACGGCAGTGATGGCCGTGAGTACGCGGGCAGTGACGGCCGTGAGCACGCGGAGGATGACAGTGGGCAGCGGGGACATGACGAAGGGATGCTAATGCCCGGCGCCCGGTAGGGTGGACCGGGTTCGCGAAGGTTGCCAGCGAAGGACGGGCGTAACCGCCCTCCGCCGGCCGAATCGGCGAACCGCGATCACGGGTGGACTTGTAAGTTGAGGTGTCGGGTCGCGCACCGTCCTGGGCCGCGGTCGGTGAGGGGAGGTAGCCGTTGACCGAGTGGGCACCGGCCACCGAGGCCGAAGCCGCGATGTTCGCCGCCCTGCGCGCATCGGAGCAGGAGCATTACTTCCGCATCCTGGCCCGGACCGATCTGGTGCTGCCGGTCTCGGCCGACGCGCTGGCCGGACGGGCAGCGATGGGTTGGGCCACCTGGACCTCCGGTAACCGCACCCACGTGCTCGGGTTCACCTCGCCGGCGGCGCTGGGCGCCTGCCTGGGGGCCGCGGCCGCGACGTTTCGCGTGGTGCCGTTCCGCGAGCTCGCCGCCGACTGGCCCAACTTCGAATGGTGGCTGGCCATCAACCCGGGCTTGCCGATCGAGGCGTACCTGCCCTCCTGGTTCGTCTCGCAGCTCAACCGCGGTGAGGTGCGCCTGCCGGGTCGCGCCGCACGGCCCGGCGCCACGCGGGTGCAAAGCGATCTGGCCGCGGCGGTGAGCGGCCGGGCCCGGGTCTCCGCACCCGGCGCGCGGGCGAGCACGCCGGCACCGCCGGGCCGGGAGTCGATGCGGGAGGCGTCGCTGGCCGCGACGATCGACGCCGAGGTCGACTTCGACGAACTTGACCGGCTCGCCGACCGCGGCTACGTCCTGGAGACGGTCGACGCCGAGATCATCGACGTGGAGCCTGAGCCGAGTCTCGGTGAGTCCCTCGCCGCCTACCAGGCCGAGCTTCGGGAGGAGCGGCCGAGCCAACCACCCGCCGCGGCCGACCCGGAGCCGCCGCCGGCGTTCCCGGCGGCCCAAGGCGCCCGGGCGGCCGGCTTCGCGCCCGCGAACCAGACCGAGGTCAACCTGCTCGCCGCGGCCGAGGAGGGCAACACCGACCAGTTCCTCTCCACGCTGCTGCTGGCCCGCGTGATCGTCCCGGTGCCCTTCGGCACTCCGGCGTCCGCGCACCCCGCCGACCGCGGCTTCCCGTGGCGGGTCGGCGACCTTGACGGACAGCGGTACATCGCGGTCTTCACCTCGCCGGAGCGGCTGGCCGAGCACGGCCCGACCCACGCCGCCGGCGAAGTCTCCTCGGTCAGCATGCGGTTCATGCAGCTCATCGGCGGCTGGCCGGATGAGCAGATCTCCTTCGCCATCAACCCCGGCAGCCCGGTCGGCGCCACACTGCCCGGCGACCAGGTCCGGACGTTGGCGACCTGGGCCGCCGAGATGGGGCTGCGTGACGAGCCGGTGGCCGACCTGGTCGTGCCGGCCGGGTCGGCGAAACCCGCCGCGCCCAGCAACATCGGGGTGGCCGGCGCGCCGGTGGTCGGCGCCGACAAGGCCACCGTGATGCAGCGGGCCATCCCGCCGGCCCAGCTCCCCTTCTACCTCGAGCGGGGTTATGACCGCGCCTCCGGGTTCGTGCACCGGGCCGGCGAGGTCGCCCACCTGACCATCCCGCGGCTGCTCTATCAGGCGTTGGGGCTGGACTATGCCGGCTCGCCCTTCCACAGCGACGACGTCGAGGTGCACGTGCTGCGGTGGGTGGCCCACCGGGCCGAGCTCTACCGCATCCCCTACGGCGGGCAGCACGAGGCCGGCATGCGGGCGATGCAGGGTTGGGTCATCGAGCGCTCGCCGTTTCGCGGCAACGGGTTCGCCCCCGGTGACGGCGGCGAGATCATTTCCGAGTTCAAGGTCGACAGCGTGCGGCTGCCACATGGCGCCCAGATCTGGCGGCTCGGCCAGGACGGCGCGGAGACCCTGATCGCCACGTTCGACGCGGACTGGGGTCGGTGGCAGCGCACCACCGCGGGATCGGCGCGCGGTGCTGACGACTGGGTCGGCGCCGACGTCGGTGTCGGTGAGGCCCTGCCGAACGGCTTCGAAGCCGGCGGAGGCTGGGGTGCGTGACGGGTATGCGGCCCGTTGGCGCGGCCGCGAGTATGAGGCGAGCCCGGACGGCGCGGACCTGCGGCTCTACACGACCACGGCCGAGGAGGGGTTTTCGTACGTGCGCCCCGACCGGTACGTCCGGGTGGTCGCGCTCGCCGAGGCGACCGAGTTCTGCTACGTCCGCACCACCTGTGTCTGGCAGGGTGAGCCGTTCATCGTGCTCGCCGAGCACGACGGCTGGCTCCGTTTGGAGTACACCGGCGGTAAGGCGCCGGTGGCGCGCACGCTCGGCCTGGAGGAGTTCGACTTCGGCGTCTACCAGGGCTGGGCCCCGGCCGCCCAGGTCAACGACGTCCGTGAGTACCGCACCTGACCGGGTGCCGGCCAGGCGACAACGCCAGGGTGCGGGCTACTCCTTGGCCCAGCGGATGATCTCGCCGGCGACCAGGTCGGGCGCCTCCCGGTGGAGGAAGTGGCCGACACCGGCGATCAGGCGCCACTGGTACGGAGCGACGACGTAGCGGCCGGAGCCCAGCGCCGTCTCGGTCACCAGCACCCGGTCGAGCGCGCCGTGCAGGTGCAGCGTCGGCGTCACGATCGGCGCGCCCATCTGCTTGCGGTAGCGGTGCCCGTGCAGCCGCAGCACGCTACGAAAACCCCAGCGGAACGCCTCCAGGGCGCAGAAGGCGGCCTGCGGGATCTGCATCGCGGTGCGGCAGGCCCGGGCGTACTCGTCGAAATCGGCCGTGCGGGTCCAGGCCGGACCGGCCCATTCGCGTAGGTACTGCTCGACCAGGGTGGCGTCGTCGCGGGTCAGCTGGTGCTCGTAGCGCGGCAGTTGGAACTTCAGCACCGGCAGTGCGGCCGCGAGCTGGCGGCGCGGCTCGGCCAACACCGCCGCCCGCAGGCGCAGCGGGTGTGCCGCCGAGAGCACCACCAACCGGCGCACCGACGGCGGGTGAAACGCCGCCGTGGTCCAGGCCAGCAGGCCGCCGTAGCCGGTGCCGACCAGGGTGGCGTTGCGTTCGCCGAGCGCGCGGATGAGCCCGGTCACGTCGGCGGCGAGCGTGTAGCCGTCGTAGCCCCGGGGCGGCTTGTCGCTCGCGCCGTAGCCGCGCAGATCCACCGCGACGGCCCGGTAGCCCGCGCCGGCCACCGCGGTCAGCTGGTGGGTCCAGGCTCCCCAGAACTCCGGAAACCCGTGCAGAAACAGCACCAGCGGCCCAGTGCCCACCTCGGCCACGTGGAACCGGGTGCCGTTGGCGGAGACGAACCGGTGCGCCCAGTCGCCGTCGAGCAGCACCGCCGACTCGTCGACCGGGGCGGGGTTCATGGCGTCAGCGTACGGCCGGTGCCGCCGGCCCGCCGGGCACCAGGCGAGTCGGCTCCGTCACTCGCCCCCCGGGGCGGGTGCTGAGTCCTTGGCGCTGGCTCAGTCTTCGGTGCTGGCTCAGTCTTCGGTGCTGGTGCCCGACTTGAGCCCGGATGAGATCAGTTCCATCACCGAGGAGTCCTGCAGCGTCGTGACGTCACCGAGGGATCGGTTGTCGGCCACGTCGCGTAGCAGCCGTCGCATGATCTTTCCAGATCGGGTCTTCGGCAGCTCCGGCACGAGCAGGATCTGGCGCGGCTTGGCGATCGGGCCAAGCGTACGGGCGACGTGGTCGCGCAGCTCGGTGACGAGGGCCTCGCTCGGCTCGGCGTCGCCGCGCAGGATCACGAAGGCGACGATCGCCTGCCCGGTGGTCGGGTCGGTCGCGCCGACCACCGCCGACTCGGCCACCTTCGGATGCGACACCAGGGCCGACTCCACCTCGGTGGTGGAGATGTTATGGCCGCTGATGAGCATGACGTCATCGACGCGGCCGAGCAGCCACAGGTCGCCGCCCTCATCCCGTTTGGCTCCGTCGCCGGGGAAGTAGCGCCCCGGGAACCGCGACCAGTACGTGTCGACGAAGCGCTGGTCGTCGCCCCAGATCGTGCGCAGCATGCCCGGCCACGGCTCGTCGAGCACGAGGAAGCCACCACCGCCGTTGGGCACCGAGGCGCCGGTGTCGTCGACCACGTCGGCCGAGATGCCGGGCAGCGGTCGCATGGCCGAGCCGGGCTTCGTCGCGGTCACCCCCGGCAGCGGGGAGATCATGATGCCACCGGTCTCGGTCTGCCACCAGGTGTCCACAATGGGGCAACGGTTGCCGCCGATGTGCTCGCGGTACCACATCCAGGCCTCGGGGTTGATCGGCTCACCGACGCTGCCGAGCAGCCGCAGCGAGGACAGGTCGAACTGGGCCGGCACCGCGTCACCCCACTTGGCGAACGTGCGGATCGCCGTGGGGGCCGTGTACAGGATGCTCACCCGGTACTTCTCGACCAGCTCCCAGAAGCGGCCCCGGTGCGGGGTGTCCGGCGTGCCTTCGTACATGACCTGGGTGGCGCCGTTGGCGAGCGGGCCGTAGACGATGTAACTGTGCCCGGTCACCCAGCCGATGTCGGCGGTGCACCAGTAGACGTCGGTCTCCGGCTTGAGGTCGAAGACCGCGTGGTGGGTGAAGGCGACCTGGGTGAGGTAGCCGCCGGTGGTGTGCAGGATGCCCTTGGGCTTCGCGGTCGTGCCCGACGTGTAGAGGATGAAAAGCGGGTGTTCGGCGTCGAACGGCTGGGCTTCGTGCTCCGGGCTGGCGCGGTCGACCGTCGCATGCCACCACAGGTCCCGCCCCGGCTCCCAATTGATCCCCTGACCGGTGCGGCGCACCACGAGCACATGCTCGACGCTCGGGCAGTCCTTCACCGATTCGTCCACTGTGGGCTTGAGCGGGCTCGGCGCGCCGCGCCGGAAGCCGCCGTCGGCCGTGATCACCAGCTTGGCGCTCGCGTCCTGGATCCGCCCGCGCAGTGCGTCGACCGAGAAGCCGCCGAAGACCACCGAGTGAGTGGCGCCGATGCGGGCGCAGGCGAGCAGGGCGATCGGCAGCTCGGGGATCATCGGCAGGTAGATGGCGACCCGGTCGCCGGCGCGGATGCCGAGGTCGGTGAGCGCATTGGCGGCCTGGCTGACGGCACGGTGCAGCTCGGCGTAGGTGATGGTGCGGGTGTCGCCCGGCTCGCCCTCCCAGTGATACGCGACCCGGTCGCCGCGTCCGGCCAGCACATGCCGGTCCAGGCAGTTGTAGGCCAGGTTGAGCTGGCCGCCGACGAACCACTTGGCAAACGGTGGGTTCGCCCAGTCCAGCACCTGGTCCCAGCGGCGGTGCCAGTGCAGCCGGTCGGCCTGCTCGGCCCAGAACCCCAGCCGATCGGCCTGAGCCCGGTCGTAGGCATCGGCCGTGACATTGGCCCGCGCGGCCAGCTCGGCCGGCGGCGGGAACTGCCGCGACTCGCGGAGCAGGTTGGCCAGCGTCTCGCTCATGCCGGTCAGGCTATCTGGGTCGACCGGCGGCCGGCGACCGACCGGGCTGCGGTCGACCCGCTCGCCCGGCGGCAGCCGACACGGCCCGGCTCGCTAGCTTGACCGGATGGCCGACGTGTTGGCACCGCTGCTGCAGCTCACCGGCGTGCGGGATGACGTCACGGCCGCCCGGGCCGCGGTGGACCGGGCGTTGCGCCATCCGGCCCTGGGGGGCCCGCGCGGGCCGGGGGCCGCCGGGGGGGGGCGGGGCTGGGCGGGGGGCCGCGCCGCGCGGGGGGGGCGCCGGCACCCGGGGGCCGCC
>JBLNGJ010000620.1:0-2972 GCA_050264675.1 Micromonosporaceae bacterium | reverse complement strand
ACTAGCGGATGCGTGACTTCCGTACGCCCCGGTTGGAGGTCCACTGTGAAGGTTCTGCGGCGAGTTCTTTGTGTGACGGCGGCGACGGCGCTGGGGTTCACGGGCGCCGTGCTCACCCCTGCTCCGGCCGGGGCCGCGGGCCCCGGGTGGCACACGAGCGGCCCGATGATCGTCGCGCCGGCGGGTAGCGAGTTCGTGGTCAATGCCATCAACTGGTACGGGTTCGAGACCCGCGACAAGGTGGCGCACGGCATGTGGGCGCAGGACTTCGCCTACGTGGTCGACCGGGTCGTGCAGTACGGGTACAACACGATCCGGATCCCGTTCTCCAACAGCATGTGGGAGTCCAGCCCGGTCCCGTCGCGGAGCAAGGTCAGCGCCTGCCCGACGTGCACTGGCCGGTCCGCGCGGGACATCCTCGCGATGATTGTCAACTACGCCGGCTCACGCGGTCTGCACGTCATTCTCGACAACCACCGGTCGACGGCCGGCAACTCCGCTGAGGGCAATGGCCTGTGGTACGCGTCGGGCTTCCCCGAGTCGTCCTGGCTCGCCGACTGGCTGTCGGTGCAGGCATGGGTGCACGGCGTGCGGCAGACCTCGGGCACGCCCGACACCGTGACGGTCGTCAACGTCGCCTCGGACGGCTTCCCGACCGTGCTCGGCTACGACCTGCGCAACGAGCCGCACACGCCGTCGCGCACCGCGTACTCCAGCGCGGCGACGTGGGGCAGTGGCGATGGCATCAACCCCGCCGTGAACCCGAACCCGAACCCGTTCACGCCGGCCTGCGTCGCCACCTCGACCTGCCGCGACTGGCGGTTGGCCGCCGAGCGGGCCGGGACCCGCCTGCTGGGCGCAGCCGCGGCCAACGGCTGGGACTATCCGCTGATCTTCGTCGAGGGCAACTCGATGTACCCGCTGCCGGGCGGCAGCCAGGCCGCGGGCCCCTATCACGGCACGTGGTGGGGTGGTGAGCTGCGGGGCGTCAACGGCAACGCCACCAACGCCGGCGCACCGGTCGTGCTCAACGCCGGCGGTGACGCCACCCAGCTCGGCCCGCCCGTTGAGGGGCAGCTGGTCTACTCGGCCCACGACTACGGACCGACAGAGTTCGTGCAGGCCTGGGAGAACACGACCACCTGCTACCGCAGCGGCTGTGGGACGTCCAGCCTCGCCGACGTCTGGTACGCGAACTGGGCGCACCTGACGGCGCCCGGTGGTGTCAACCCGGTCTGGCCGGGGCACGCGTCCTATCCGTGGTCGAACACGGGCCACTCCGGCTACACCACGGCGCCCGTGTTCATCGGCGAGCTGGGTACGGGCAACGCCGCGTCCGACCTGACGTCGGCGGTTCGCGGGTCGCAGGGTCAGTGGTTCACCGATTTCGTGAACTTCATCGCGTCGAGCTGGAGCCGCACGCCCACCAACGACTCGGGTACCGCGGTCAGCCGGTTGCACTGGGCCTACTGGGCGCTCAACGATGAGGACGCCTACGCCCTGCTCGGTGCGGGCTACACCGGACTGGAGAACCCCACCAAGGAGTACTCGTACCTCTGCGCCCTGCAGCGTGGACCGCTCGCCGTTCCGCCCGGCACGGGCCCCGGCCAGTGCGGCTCCACCGGCCCGATGCCGGCGCCGTTCTGAGCCCGCGACCGGTCGGCCGCGACCGACAAGCTGCCTGCAAGCCGGGGCGCCGACCATCGGTGGATGAACACGATCACGTCACGCCTGTTCGCCGGCATCGCCGCGCTGGTCGCCGCGGTGAGCCTGGCGGTCGTGGTACCCGCGCCGAGTGGGGCGTCCGCGGCCTGTATCCGGACCGTCCTCATCGAGCCTCAGTCGTCGTTCGCCGAAGGCGGCGGAGGTCTGACGTTCCGGGTCTACTCGAGCGGGTGTGCCGCTGCCGGGACGGTCTCCTACCAGGCGGCGGCCGGAAGTGCCCAGACGCCGGGCGACTTCACCCTCCCACCGGGACTGATCAGACTGCCAGCCGGCGATCTGAGACCGCGGTCGATCACCGCACAGGTCGTCGCCGACACCGTGCACGAGGCCGACGTCGAGGACTTCACGGTCCGGCTGGTCGGCCCGAGTGCCGACGTGCGCGTGGCCGCGGCGACGGGGCACGGGCGCATCCTCGACGATGATGACCTGGACCTCACGGCGGTCACGGACGATGTCATCTGCGTGCGCGAGTACATTCCTGAGAACATCGACTGCGAACCGGAGGCCAAGCCGAACTTCGCCTACGGCCCGCCCGTGACGCTTCATTGGTCCACAGTGGATGGCACGGCCAGGGCCGGCGTGGACTTCGTTGGCGTCACGGACCAGGTGGTGACCATTCCGGCCGGTGCACTCCGGGTGACTGTGCCGGTGGAGCTGCTAGCGCCGTTACCGGGGAAGCCTCGGCGCTGGTTCTACGTCCAGATCTTCAACCCGTCCACCGGCACCATCGCCGACCCGGTCGCGGTCGTCACCCTCGAAGCCTCGTGACGGGGCATCCCGGCGGCCGGCGTCCAGGTGGTCCAGGATGGTCGCCTCGAGGTCCCGGTCGCCGAGGTCCCGACTGAGGGCCAGGGCCTGCCGGAAGTGCCGCGCCACGCCGGCCGGGTCGGCCCGCCGCAGGTGGGCGAGGCCGATGAACGTGAGCGTGGTGGCCTCGAGCCGCCGCTCGCCCAGTTGCCGGCGGAGGGCGAGGGCCTCGGTGAAGCGTTCGAGCGCCGCGTCGGGTTCGCTCGCCGCCAGGTGGGCCTCACCGATGCTGTGCAGGGTGTAGGCCTCGAATCCAGGGCTGGCGATCTGACGGGTGAGCGTGAGCGCCCGGGTCAACAGCTCGAGCGCACGGCCCGGCTGACCCATCTGGGTGTACGTGTGGCCGAGGTTGTTCAGCGCCACGGCGACTCCGGGCAGATGGTTGTTGGCCGTGTGCTCCGCCAGTACGAGGCCGAAGGTCTCCGACGCCTCCTCAAGGC
>JBLNGJ010000619.1:0-2731 GCA_050264675.1 Micromonosporaceae bacterium | reverse complement strand
ACGCGCGGACGGCAGGCCCAGGGGAACCGGACTACCCGCCGGCCCCGGCGGGGCGACACCGGCGGCGGCGAGCCGGGCCCGGCCAGATTGCGTGATCATGTCGGTGGACCAGGCCGGGCTGAGCTCGGTGCACACCTGCACATCGGGGTGGCCGGCGGCGTGCAGCGCCCGCCGGATGTCGGCGCGGATCACGTCCATGGCCGGGCAACCCGAGTACGTCGGTGTGATCGTCACAACCACCCGTCCGGTCGCGGGATCTTCGACGACCTCGCGCAGGATGCCCAACTCGGCGATGGTGACCACACGCAGCTCCGGATCGACCACCGTGGCCGCCACGTCATAAGCGTTCACCAGTGAGCCCCCGGGTGGGCGCGGTGCAGCACCTGCATCTCACCGAGCAGATACGACAGGTGCTCGGTGTGCCGACCGGTGCGGCCACCCTCGGGTGACCACCCGTCGATCGGACGCGTCAGCGTCGCCTCGGCGAGCACCGGTTCGACCACGCCGAGCCAGGCCGGACGCAAGCTCGCTGGGTCCACGCCGATGCCGGCCCGGTCGAGTTCGGCGCTCAGCTCATCGGCGGCGAAGAGCTCGTGCGTGTACGGCCAGAGGTCGTCCACGGCGGCCTGCACCCGCCGGTGCGACTCCTCGGTGCCGTCACCCAGCCGCAGCGTCCACTGCGCTGCATGATCGAGGTGGTAGCGGCACTCCTTGCGGGCCTTCCCGGCGATCGCGGCCAGGTGCTCGTCCCGGGAGGTGGTGAGGCGTTCGTAGAGGGGCAGCTGGTACGCGGCGAGGAAGAGCAGCCGGGCCATGGTGAGCCCGAAGTCGCCCGGCGCACCGGGGGCCGCGGCCGGGCCGGCGTTGGGCAGCTCGACCAGCAGGCAGTTGCGGAGATCCCGATCGTCACGCCAGTAGGCCAGAGCGTCCTCGTCGCGTCCCGCGCCCTCCAGCTCGCCGGCGTAGGTCAGCAGCAGCCGGGCGGCGCCGAGCTGGTCGAGGGCGATGTTGGACAGCGCGACGTCCTCCTCCATCTCCGGCGCCCGCGACGACCACTCGGACAGGCGCTGGGCCGCGATCAGCGCGTCGTCGCCGAGGCGCAGCACGTATTCGAAGAGCTGGTTCATAGGTGCTGTACGCCCTCGGGCACGTGGTAGAAGGTGGGGTGCCGGTAGACCTTGTCGGCGGCCGGGTCGAAGAACGCGTCCTTCTCGTCCGGACTGGACGCGGTGACGGCGGCGGCCGGAACGACCCAGATCGAGACGCCTTCCTGGCGACGGGTGTAGACATCGCGGGCGTTACGCAGCGCGATCACCGCGTCGGCCGCGTGCACGCTGCCCACGTGCACGTGCGCCAGCCCCCGGCGCGGTCGCACGAACACCTCGAACAACGGCTCGCCGTAATGATGGTTCGCGCGCTCCGCGGCGCTTGGAGGCGACGCCTTCCCTCCGCTGCGCTCCGGTCCAGACGCCGCCGCGCCGCTCCGCTTACTCATACGGCGACTCGCTCTGCTTGCTTGGCCGCGTAGGCGGCGGCCGCTTCGCGTACCCATGCGCCCTCAGCCTGCGCCCGGCGGCGATGCGCCATGCGCGCGCGGTTGCAGGGGCCGTCACCTTTGATCACCCGCATCAGCTCGTCGAAGTCGGGACGGGTGTAGGACCAGTGGCCGGACTCGGCGTCGAAGCTCAGGTCCGGGTCGGGCAGCCGCAGCCCGAGCACCTCGGCCTGACCGACGCACATGTCCACGAACCGCTGGCGCAGGTCATCGTTGCTGAACCGCTTGATCCCCCAGGCCATCGACTGCTCGGAGTGGGTCGACTCGACGTCGGGTGGGCCGAACATGGCCAGCGACGGGTACCACCAGCGGTCGACCGCGTCCTGGGCCATCGCCTTCTGGGCCTCGGTACCGTGCGCGAGCAGGTGCAAGATCTCATAGCCCTGGCGCTGGTGGAATGACTCCTCCTTACAGATGCGGATCATCGCGCGGGCGTACGGGCCATAGGAGCAGCGGCACAACGGCACCTGGTTGACGATCGCCGCCCCGTCCACCAGCCAGCCGATCGCGCCGATGTCGGCCCAGGTCAGCGTGGGGTAGTTGAAGATGGACGAATACTTCTGCCGCCCATCGAGGAGCATCTGCACCAGCTCCTCGCGCGAGACACCCAGGGTCTCGGCCGCGGCGTAGAGATACAGCCCGTGCCCGGCCTCGTCCTGCACTTTGGCCAGCAGGATCGCCTTGCGCTTCAGCGAAGGCGCCCGCGTGATCCAGTTACCCTCCGGCTGCATGCCGATGATCTCGGAGTGGGCATGTTGCGCGATCTGTCGGATCAGCGTCTTACGGTACGCATCGGGCATCCAGTCGCGGGGCTCGACCTTCTGGTCGGCCCCGATCACCGCGTCGAAGTACTCTTCCCGCTCCCCGGCACCCACCCGTTGGTCGGCCGCCGCGATCAGTGCGCGCTCGGCCTGGTCGACCTGGTCAAGCAGGCTCTGCGGCTCGTCAGGCAGCACGACGTCGTTGCCATACACCCGTCAAGTGTTACAGCGAACGCCCAGCGTCGCAAGCAGCTGTAATACGCCCCGCCCCAGCTCGAGCGAACCGTTGTCCGGTCATGCAATCCAAGGCCGGCGGCCCAGTACGGCTGAAGAAACACCACGTGGCGGCACCAACCGTGCCCACGAAGCCTTCGCACGTTAGGCATCGGGCCCGACGCAGCGCCTCCCCCGCGGG